>NZ_QAJD01000062.1:55864-62106 GCF_003061465.1 Aeromonas sp. HMWF017 | reverse complement strand
GGATATCATTTAACATAAAAAATAAAGTGACGCAGTTGTGTCAAAGCAAGCCGTCAAGGGCATGATCGGAGAATTTGTGGGCGTCATCGAAGTACTCCTGCAGGGTTCGCATATCCTTGTGACGAGTGACTTCAATGATTTTGTTCATCGGCTTGCCGGCAGTCACCGCAGAGGTGATAAAACCGCGACGAAGGCTATGGCCACTGACGTAGAGATCGTCGATGGTTTGGCCGGTTCGGCGCTTGATCATCAGATTGATGCCCTGAGGGCCGAGCGGTTCGGCCATCAGTTGACCCCAACGATTCATGCGCCGAAATAGTGGCCCCTCGCTGATCCGGCTTTTGTGTAGCCACTTTTGTAGTGCCGAGACGGGACAGTAATGCTTGCCCGGGATCAGGGCGATCTCGGTTTCATGCAGCTGATGTTTGCTCGGTTTGAGGCGAAGGCGTATCCCCTGCCCCATAAAATCGAGATCGCTCACCTCAATTCGGGCTGCTTCCGAGCGGCGCAAGGCGCCACTGAACATCAAGAGCAGCAGGGTGTGATCACGCAAACCAGCCAGATCACCGGTGTCGATGCCATCCAGCACCTGGGTCAATGGTTGCAGCGTCAGGGCGCTGGTTTTGTGTTTACGGTTATCCCCCAACCTGACAATGCCGCGCATCATCTCCTTGATTTCGGGATGTTCGGTGGGCATGGGATGAATGCCTTTCTGCTTGAAGGCATAACGGATCCCGGCAAGCCGTCTCACCAGGGTTGCCGGTTTTCGAGGCTCGCCATTACGCAGCTCTCCCTTCCCCTCCTCTTTATCCAGCCATATCCAGTCGGCCAATACGCCGTCGGCCTGATCAGCGAGAAAATTCATGATGTCGTGATGGGTGGTTTGCAGTGGATCCAGCCCGTGCAATTGACACCAGAAGACAAAAATACGGGTATCCGCCTGATAGGCATTGAGTGTGGAATCCGCTTTTGCACTGCGCAAAAAGCGGCGTGCCCGACTATTTAGCTGTGCATCAAAAACAGTCTGCAGTGACTGATGAGCTGGATTGGACAAGGATGGATATGCCACGGAAATCTATGATTCATATGAAGTTTGAGAGGATCTTACAGGATCCTCCCCATACATCAAGTATCGATAATGAATATTATCGATACTTATAGCCTGATGTTTAATACCCTTCGACCACGGTGAAAAAACGAAACATCGGAATATCATTCACCCAGTTTTGTATGGATGAACGAGTTGAATTGACTGGGTAGGTGAGAGATAACGTTGTGCTAGGTTGATTTTCAGGTGGGTAATCAGCTTGGTATTTGAAATATAAAAGCCCCGAGCAACGGGGCTTGGGGATTATTTTTTCGCCAGCTTGAACAGTTCAAAGAAATTCCGGCTGGTGGCTTCTGCCAATTCATTGAGCGAAATATGACGCAGGTCAGCAATAAACTGCGCAACGTCTCGCACAAAGGCGGGTTCGTTCTCCCTCCCCCGATGCGGTACGGGGGCAAGATAGGGCGAGTCGGTCTCGACCAGCAATCTGTCGAGGGGCAGAGCCTTGACCACCTCTTGCAGGGCGGACGCATTTTTGAAGGTGGCGATTCCGGAGATTGAGATATAGAACCCCATCGCCATCGCGGCTTGCGCCATCTCGAGAGACTCGGTGAAACAGTGCAGCACACCGCCAACCTGATCTGCTCCCTCTTCACGCATGATCTGCAAGGTATCTTGTTGAGCATCGCGGGTATGGATGATCAGCGGCTTGTTCAGTGCGCGTGCAACCCGGATATGTTCGCGGAAAGAGGCTTGCTGCACTTCCTTGTTCTCGGGCGAGTAAAAGTAATCGAGACCGGTCTCACCGATGGCCACCACACGTGGAGCGGCAGCTTGCTTGAGCAGCAACTCGGCATCGACACCGGGTTCCTGATTGAGCGGGTGTACCCCGCAGGAGGCAAATACCTGGGGATAGGGAGCGATCGCCTCGAGCATGGTCGGGAACTGTGCCTGAGTCACACTGACACAGAGAAAATATCCCACGTCCAGTTTCGCGGCCTTTGCCAGTACATCAGCCATACTGGTCTGCTTGCTGCCATAGCTGAGGCGATCGAGATGACAGTGGGAATCAACGAGTAACATATAAAACCTTTCTGCTTGTCGGTACTTATAACCAGCGACTGAGCCAGTTCATCAGATGGATGGTAGGATTGGAGAGCTGCCCCGGCTGGCAAGCGGCCTTGAGGGCAACCAGATCTTGTTCTGCCTCCAGCAGTTTTTCGCTGGAGTGCTGCTCCGCCAACCGCTGACTCAAGATGGCCAGATCAGGCATGGCCAGCTGATGGTGACCACATCCGGCCTGGGTTTTCAGGGCATCGCACAAGAAGAGCTGCAACCAGTGCAACCTGACCTGCGTCTCCTGACCAAGCTGGCTGCACAAAGCCGTTGCCTTGACCGGACTTTGACTCAGGGCGACAAACTGCTCCAGCAGTTCGCGGCGAGTACCGTCCTGTTGCTGCTCGATATAGTCGAGTACCCGCAGGGGGGCCCCCTGACAGATCCGCACCTGAGCCAGAGTGGCCTGATGACCCTGCTCGGCCAACCAGCGTACTGTCTCCCCTTCCGCAGGCAACTGACAGACATGTTTGTGACAGCGACTGAGAATGGTGGGAAGCAACCGGGAAACCTGGGAAGCGATCAGCAACAGCAAGCTGTCGCCGGCCGGCTCTTCCAGGGTTTTCAGCAGGGCGTTGGCCGCCGATTCGGTCATCCGCTCCGCATCAGGAATGATCACCACCTTGCCACGGCCGAGCTGGGCAGAGCCCTGCAGCCGGGTGCAGATCTCGCGAATGGCCTCGACCCCGATGGTCTTGCTGTCGCGCGTTATGGTGCCGAGATCCGGGTGGTTGCCCTTGTCAAACAGCTGGCAAGAGTGGCACTGACCACACGGCTCTCCGCGATCCGGTTGCTGGCAAAGGTGTAAACGCGCCAGTCGCTCGGCCAGTTGCTCCTTGCCAAGACCGGGATCGCCCAGCAACAACCAGGCGTGGCCGAGACGACCGGACTGGGCCGTCTGGCTCAGGGCATGCCAGTCGGGGATCAGCCAGGGATACATAGCGGCTCGTTCGACAGATAGTGATCCAATGCACGCTCGATGGCAGCTTTGACCTGTTCCGGCGTTTGCGCCGCATCGATCACCACAATGGAATCATCCTTGGCGGCCAGTTCGAGATAACGAGTTCGGGTACGCTCGAAGAAGCTCAGTTGCTCCAGTTCGATGCGATCCAGCTCGCCGCGATGGCGGGCGCGCTGCAAGCCAAGGGCAGGATCGATATCGAGATAGAGGGTGAGATCCGGCTTGAAGTTGCCGAGCACCGCCTGCTTGATGGCACCGATAAGCTGGGCAGCGATACCACGGCCGCCACCCTGATAGGCCTGGGAGGAGAGATCGTGGCGATCCCCCACCACCCAGACACCGTCGGCCAGTGCGGGTTTGATGCGGGTCTCCACCAGTTGTACCCGGGAGGCGTACATCAGCAGCAGTTCTGCCTCGATGGTCAGGCGCTCGTCGTGCACCTCTTTGACGATGGCCCGCATCCGCTCGGCCAGCGGCGTACCACCCGGCTCGCGGGTGCACTCGATCCGATCGATGCCGTGACGCTGCAGATAGTCGGTCACATAACGAACGGCCGAGCTCTTCCCTGCCCCTTCCAATCCTTCGATCACAATAAATTTAGACATTAGGGTTTCTTCAATATGTATTCGCGAACCGCCCGATTGTGTTCATCGAGGGTCTTGGAGAAATAGTGGGCACCGCCCCCCTTGGCGACAAAGTAGAGATAGTCGGTCGACTTGGGGTTAAGCGCAGCTTCGATGGAGGCCTTTCCTGGCATGGCAATAGGCGTGGGCGGCAGACCGTCGATCACATAGGTGTTGTAGGGATTCTTGTCGGTCAGATCGCTGCGGCGAATATTGCCATCGTAGCGATCTTTCACCCCGTAAATGACGGTGGGATCGGTTTGCAACTTCATGCCCAGACGCAGACGATTGACAAACACCGAGGCGATCTGTGCCCGCTCGTCCGGCTGGCCGGTCTCTTTCTCGATGATGGAGGCCATGATCAACGCCTCATAGGGCGTTTTGTAAGGCAGGTTAGCCTGACGCTTCTCCCAGCTCTGCTGCAGGAAAGTCTCCATATCCTGATGGGCGCGGCGCAAGATCGAGAGATCGCTGGCATGGGTGGTATAAGCGTACGTTTCCGGCAGGAACCACCCCTCCAGCTTGCCATTCTCGATGCCGAGCTCCTGCGCCAAGTCGGCTTCGGATTGCTCAACAGTCAATCGCTCAAGGTATGGGGCGCTGGAGAGCTGCTTCTGCCAATCCTCGAAACGGGAACCTTCGACGAAGGTGAGGCTGAAGTGAAACTCCTTGCCCGATGCGAACAGAGAAAGGGTCTCCTTGAGAGGGGCCCCTTCCTTGATTTCATAGGTGCCCGATTTGATGGCCACCAGTTCGGGATGGCTGCGCAGCCAGAGCCGCACCGCCCAGGGGCTGGTTTCCCCCTCACCCAGTTCGGCAATGAGGCGCGCCGCATGGGCGCCCTTCTCCACCGTAAAGAGCCGGGTCGGCCCCTTGTTGGTGAGCGTCTCTACCTGTTGCCATTTGTAATGTACATAGCCCCCGGCAGCGGCAACCGTCAGTGCCGCCCCCGCGAGCAGGGTGTAAAGCCGATTAAACTTCAATGACCAAACGCTCCTGTAAACGGCGACTCAATACCGCAGTGGGATAGTGAATATCCTCGATGCCATTGACCGGCACGACCCCCATCAGGGTATTGGTGAGCCACACCTCTTCCGCCTGCCATAGTGACTCCAGCGGAGCCTCTACCACACGCAACTCAATACTCATCTGTTTCAACATCGCCATCACCTGGCGACGCATGATGCCATCGACACCACCGCGGGCGAGATCGGGCGTAAACACCGTCTTGCCCCGACGCCAAAACAGATTGGCACTGACCCCTTCAATCAGAAAACCACGACTGTTCAGCACTATCCCTTCGACTGCATTCCGGCTGACAAGTTCGCTTTTCAGCAATACCTGCTCCAGACGATTCAAGGTTTTAAGCCCGGCCAGCATAGGCGCATCACCGATCCGCTGGTGGCACACCACCATCTCGATCCCCTCCTGTTGCCACTGGCCATAGTGAGTGGGAAATGGCGCCAGACTAACTATCCGGGTCGTGTGCTGACATCCGCTGCCGTCATAGCCCCGCCCCCCCTCGCCGCGGGTCAGGATCACCTTGGCCACGCATTGTGGCTGGTCGGCCACCATCTCTTCAACCTCCCGAGTCAGGAGATCCCAGTCCGGTTCAACCAATCCCAGCCGGTTGTTGGCCAGCTGCAACCGTGCCAGATGGGCAGGCCACTGCAACACGCGACCCTCCCTGACCGCCATGGTGGTGAAATGACCGTCACCATAAACCAGCCCCCGATCATGGGCCGAGATGGTATCAAGCTTCATGCCATTGATAAGCAAAGGGATCCCTCCGATAAAAAAGGCCCGATACCGGCAGTATCGGGCCTGTGTCTTTGCCCTGCGGCAAATTATACGCGTTTGAAGATCAGTGAGCCATTGGTGCCGCCAAAACCAAACGAGTTGGAAAGGGCGTACTCGAAGCTGCCTGGCTTGGCCACATGGGGTACCAGATCCAGATCGCACTCATCATCCGGGTTGTCCAGGTTGATGGTGGGCGGAGCCACTTGATCACGCAGGGCCAACACAGTGATGATCGCCTCGATGGCACCGGCGGCCCCCAACAGGTGACCGGTCATGGACTTGGTGGAGCTCACCATCAGGGATTTGGCGTGCTCACCAAACACCGACTTCATGCCACGCAGCTCGGCCACATCACCCAGCGGGGTGGAGGTGCCGTGCGCGTTGATGTAACCAATCTGCTCGGGGGCAATGCCGGCATCCTTGATGGCATTTTTCATGGCGCGAGCGCCACCGTTGCCATCTGCAGGAGGCGCAGTCATGTGGTACGCGTCACCGCTCATGCCAAAACCGACCAGCTCGGCGTAGATCTTGGCGCCACGGGCCTTGGCGTGTTCGTACTCTTCCAGTACCAGGACACCGGCACCGTCACCCAGCACGAAACCATCGCGAGCTTTATCCCACGGACGGCTCGCTTTTTGCGGCTCGTCGTTGCGGTTGGAGAGTGCCTTGGCGGCAGCAAAACCACCCATCCCCA
>NZ_QAJD01000062.1:54714-55854 GCF_003061465.1 Aeromonas sp. HMWF017 | reverse complement strand
GACCAGACCTGCGAAGCGGGTTGCAAACTCGCTGGCATCAAAGTGTTCGATAAGGGAAATGCCGCTCTGCCCGTTGAGCAGTGCTTGCCAGCTGGATTCGGCAGTGTTACCCACCGGGGAAAGCATCCCCAAGCCGGTCACCACGACTCTGCGTTTTGACACTGAGGTAGTCTCCGAGAGGTGTTTTGAAAAGGAACAAATACAAAAGAAGCGGCTCTTGGGCCGCTTCTTTCAGAACAGGAACTTATTCCTGATTAGCGGTGATGTAGTCGATAGCCGCTTGAACAGTGGTGATCTTCTCGGCTTCTTCATCAGGAATTTCGGTATCGAATTCTTCTTCCAGCGCCATTACCAGTTCAACGGTATCCAAAGAGTCAGCGCCCAGGTCGTCGACGAAGGAGGCAGCGTTCTTAACGTCTTCCTCTTTAACACCCAGTTGTTCGATGATGATTTTCTTTACGCGTTCTTCGATGTTGCTCATGACCTGAATTTTCCTTTAAAAATACGCTATTTGCGTCTGGTTGGGGTAGTTTATTCAATTGACGTGAGTTTGCAAGTAGCTTGCCGCTGGTCAAACCACGAAATGTGCCAAACTTCGGCGTACTATCGCAAATTTGAACAGATCTTACGACAAATTGATTACACCATGTACATCCCGCCATTAACATGCAGGGTTTCGCCGGTGATATAGGCTGCTTCATCAGAAGCCAAGAATACCACAGCTGCGGCAATTTCTTTTGGATCACCCAAACGGGCGGCAGGCACCTGACTCATGATGCCGGCACGTTGATCGTCATTCAGGGCACGGGTCATGTCGGTTTCGATGAAACCGGGAGCAACCGCGTTCACTGTGATACCACGGGATGCCACTTCCCGCGCCAACGATTTGGTAAAACCAACCAGACCGGCCTTGGCGGCAGCATAGTTGACCTGACCGGCATTACCCATGGTTCCCACCACGGAGCCAATGCTGATGATGCGACCATGACGTTTCTTCATCATGGCACGCAACACCGGTTTGCTCAGACGGTAGAGAGAGGTCAGATTGGTATCGATGATCTCGTTCCACTCGTCATCTTTCATCCGCATCAACAGGTTGTCACGGGTGATACCCGCGTTGTTGATCAGGATGTCGATGTC
>NZ_QAJD01000062.1:54339-54704 GCF_003061465.1 Aeromonas sp. HMWF017 | reverse complement strand
CCCGCCATGCCGATGGCATGGGTACCAGTGGTACAGGCGGTAGTCACGGCGATGTTCGGCCCTTGCAGACCTTTCATGATGGAAAGATGACCGGACACCATATTGATGATGGTGGACGGAACGAAGAAGGGACTGATCTTGCGCGGGCCGCCGTTGACCAAGCTTTCGTGGTTCTGTTCAATCAGACCCAGACCGCCGATACCGGAGCCAATCGCCACGCCGACACGTTCGGCATTCTCTTCATTGATGGTCAGGCCGGAATCATCCAGCGCCTGCATACCGGCCGCGATGCCGTATTGAATGAAGAGATCCATCTTGCGAGCGTCTTTACGGTTGATACCGTACTGCTCGGGATCGAAATCCTT
>NZ_QAJD01000062.1:44854-54329 GCF_003061465.1 Aeromonas sp. HMWF017 | reverse complement strand
GCGCGCCTTGATGGCGGCGAAGACGGCTTCGATGGATTCCTGGCTGGTCACGTTCAGTGCCATGCCGCAACCATTGTCGCCCAGATAGGCGCTGATCGCCTCGGCACCGCTCTCGCTGGTCGCCGTACCGACCACTTTCGCGCCACGGGCCACGAATGTTTCGGCAATCGCACGGCCGATGCCACGACTGGCACCGGTCACCAACACAACCTTATCGGTAAAGCTCATCACTTGCTCCTGTTTACTTGATCTGGGCCAGCGCCTGCTCGAAAGAGGCGGCATCGTTGGCGTGAATACCTTCCACGCGCTTGTCGATGCGCTTGGCGAGCCCGGTCAACACTTTGCCCGGTCCCATCTCGATCTCGAGGGTAACGCCCTCATTGGCCATCCGCTCGACAGTCTCGGTCCAACGAACCGGGCTGAACAGCTGACGTACCAGCGCTTGCTTGATGGCGGCCGGATCCTGTTCACAGGATACGTCGACATTATTGATGACCGCGATGGTTGGAACCTTGATCTCGATCCCGTCCAGCGCAGCTGCCAGTTTTTCTGCGGCAGGTTTCATTAACGCGCAGTGAGACGGTACGGAGACAGGCAGCGGCAGCGCACGCTTGGCGCCCGACTCTTTCATCAGCACGTTGGCGCGCTCAACGGCCTCTTTGTGACCGGCGATAACCACCTGGCCCGGGGAGTTGAAGTTGACCGGAGAGACCACCTGCCCTTGTGCCGCTTTTTCGCAGTTGGCGGCGATGGATTCGTTATCAAGGCCGATGATGGCCGCCATGGCGCCGGTGCCTTCCGGTACCGCTTCCTGCATGGCCAGACCACGTAACTCGACCAGTTTGACCGCATCGGCAAAATCGAGTGCGCCGCTGCAAACCAGCGCGGAGTACTCACCCAGGCTGTGACCCGCCATGACGGCAGGAGTTGCCCCACCCTGCTGTTGCCACAGGCGCCACAGGGCGACAGAGGCAGTCAGCAGCGCAGGCTGGGTGCGCCAGGTTTTGTTCAGATCTTCAACCGGACCATCCATCACCAGGGCAAACAGGTCATAACCCAGCACCTGACTCGCCTCGGCGAAGGTCTCCTTGATCACGGCATGTTGTTCGGCCAGCTCGGCCAGCATGCCAACGGACTGGGAACCTTGTCCCGGGAAGGCAATGGCAAATTGGGTCATCATTGATTCCTTTTAGATAAGACAAAAATGAAATCGGTGACGGGATGATGGAGACACCATCCCGCCGAAGATCAGAGGCGAACCAGCGCCGAGCCCCAGGCGAAACCGCCACCAAAGGCTTCCAGCAGTACCAGCTGACCCGGTTTGATCCGGCCATCCCGCACCCCTTCGTCGAAGGCGACCGGAACGGAAGCGGCAGAGGTATTGCCGTGCTTGTCGAGGGTCAGCACCACTTTATCGAGGCTCATACCCAGCTTCTTGGCGGTGGCACTGATGATGCGGAAGTTGGCTTGATGCGGCACCAGCCAGTCCAGCTCGCTCGGCTCGATGCCCGCAGCGGCCAACGTTTCGGTTACGATCTCGCTCAGACGGGTGACCGCGACCTTGAAGACATCGTTGCCCTTCATATACATGTAGGCTTCGAGCTCGGCACCCGGCATGCCGCGACGGGGATGAGGCAGCTTGAGCAGCTCACCATAACGGCCATCGGCATGAAGATGGGTAGAGAGAATGCCCGGCGTCTCGCTGGCACCGACAATCACAGCCCCTGCCCCATCACCAAACAGGATGATGGTGCCGCGATCTTGCGGATCGCACATGCGGGAGAGCACATCGGCCCCGACGACCAGCACATGGCGGGCGGCGCCGGATTTGACGAACTGATCGGCAATGGAGAGTGCGTAGGTGAAACCGGCACAGGCCGCTGCCACGTCAAAGGCAGGAATGCCCGGTACGCCGAGCAGCCCCTGCAGCTCGCAGGCGGCAGCCGGGAAGGCATTTTCAGCACTGGTGGTGGCCAGCACTATCATATCGAGATCAGCAGCGGTCAAACCGGCTGCCTCCAGGGCGCGCAGAGCGGCCTGGTAAGAGAGGGTGGCAACGGTCTCGTCAGCCCCGGCAATACGGCGCTCACGGATACCAGTGCGTTCCACGATCCACTCATCACTGGTCTCAACCATCTGCTCGAGATCGGCGTTGGTACGCACTGAACTCGGCAGGTAGCTGCCAGTACCCAGAATTTTGCTATGCATAGAGTTCTTATAGATCCCTGTCAGAGAAGACAGCTTCAAGGCGATCTGCTATTTGCAGTGGAAGTTGATGTTTGGCCTCTTGTGCGGCCAGCAGGATCGCATTACACAGAGCGCGCCGTTCGGCCCGCCCATGACTTTTTACCACAATGCCGCGCAATCCTAACAGACTTGCTCCGTTATACTGGTCGGGGTTCAGGTAAGAAAAACGCCGTTTGAACATAAATCCGGCGATCCGGCCAAGAAAAGTGCGTTTCTTGCGGGGATATCCGGCCAGCTGGGCCATCATCCGCACCACCCCTTCTGCCGTCTTGAGGGCGACATTGCCGACAAAACCGTCGCAGACGATCACATCGCTGTCGCCGCTGAAGATGCGATCCCCTTCGACGAACCCGACATAATTGAGTGCGGGACATTGACGCAACAATTCGGCGCTGTGGCGCACCAGATCGTTGCCCTTGATCTCCTCCTCGCCGATGTTGAGCAAAGCAACACGAGGTAATACTATGCCTTCTACCTTTTCGGCCACGACAGAGCCCATCACCGCAAACTGCAGCAAGGTATCCGCATCGCAACTGACGTTGGCGCCTAGATCCAGCATCACGGTGCGTTTGCCACTCAATGTTGGCAACGCCTTGATGAGGGCGGGTCTGTCTACCCCGGGTAGGGATTTGAGCACGCACTTGGCCATCGCCATCAGGGCGCCGGTATTGCCGGCACTGACGCAGGCATCGGCCTCACCGGCTTTCACCAGATTGAGTACCACCCGCATGGAGGAGTCTTTCAGAGTACGCAGCGCCACGATCGGTTTATCGCCCATGCCAACCACTTGGGATGCATGTACGAAACGAACGCGCGGATGATTCAGCAAGCCATGATGCTGCAGCAGAGAAGAGGTCTGGTGCTGGTCGCCGACCAGGATCAGTTTTAGCTGGGGTAAAAGAGACAGTGCCTGCACGGCGGCAGGCACTGTTTCCGAGGGGCCAATATCTCCCCCCATGATGTCTAGCGCGACAGTTTGCGTAGACAAAGGCAATCCTTAAGCGATTACCTTTTTACCGCGGTAGAAACCATCGGCAGTCACGTGGTGACGACGATGAATTTCGCCACTGGTCTGATCAACAGTCAGGGCAGCGGTGGTCAGCGCATCGTGGGAACGACGCATGCCACGCTTGGCACGGGTTTTACGGTTCTGTTGTACGGCCATTGTAGGCTAACTCCTAAATTCACTTACGTTTAAGCTCTTCAAGAACTGCAAAGGGATTCGGCCGCTCATCAGCAGGTTCGATTTCACCCCAGGTCATCTCCATGTTTCCTCTCGGGCATGCATCCAGAGAATGCATTGCGACTTGAGGCAACGAGAGGATGAGTTCATCCTCCAGGATTTGATGAAGATCTATCTCGCCGTTTTCGTCCAACTCAATGGGCTCATAAGCTTCCGGCAGTTCTTCCTCGTTTGTTCTTTCGAACAGCGGAGTGTAGATAAATTCAACTTCACAGAGGTGTTCGAATGTCTCTCCGCAACGTTGGCAAACCAGATCAACCTTGGCATGGGCAGTGCCTTTCATAACGGTCAACTTCTGGACATCTTTGCCAAAGTGCAGTGATACCTCGATATCACTCTGCAAGCCAGCGGTTGATTCCTCCAGCCTGGGCATCTGCGACTTTTCCACTATCCCGATGTAATCGAGCAGCTTCAAGGCACTACGGACTGGATCAACCTTAACGGGCAACTTCACCTTTTGCATAGGGCGCGAATAATATAGGTCCAACAACTGATAGTCAAAGGAAAAAGTCCTTACCGCCGATGATTTTAACGTCACAAGTCCCTAGAATGCCGGTACCTGCTTTCATCGGTAACTCGATTATGCCACAGAATCTGATCCTCGCCTCAACTTCTCGCTATCGCAAAGTCCTGCTGGAGAAGCTCGGTCTCCCCTTTGAATGTGCCGCCCCCGATGTGGATGAGCGACCACTAGCTGGCGAATCCGCCGAGGCGCTGGTGGCCAGACTGGCCCATGCCAAGGCAGATGCCATCGCCCAACATCGTGATCACGGCTTGATCATCGGATCTGATCAGGTGTGTGTCTGCGATGATCACATCCTCGGCAAACCGGGTACCATCGACAATGCCATCGCCCAGTTGATGGCGGCCCAGGGGCGCAGCGTCACCTTCTACACCGGCCTGTGCGTAGTGAATGCCGCAACCGGTGAGGCTCATCAACTGGTGGAACCTTTCACCGTCCATTTTCGCAACCTCGATGAAGCCGCCATTCGCCGCTATGTAGAGGCAGAATTGCCCCTAGATTGTGCGGGCAGCTTCAAATGTGAAGGAATGGGGATCGTGCTGTTCAAGGGGCTGGAGGGGCGCGATCCTAACGCCTTGATCGGTCTGCCACTGATCGGCCTGATCGAACTGCTGGAGCGCCACGGTATCGCCCTGCCCTGATTGCGGACGAATAGATAAGCTAGAACGAGAATATAAAAAGCCCGGTCAATAGACCGGGCCTCTGTTATCAAGCAGGTCGATGTCTGTTAAAGAGAGGCGTCTATAACAGCCCGCGAAGAGCCGCCATAGAATCCACCACCGCCACTGGCCCGTGACGACTGAGGGCATCGCGGCTATCCACCCCCCAGGTGACACCAATACGCGGCATGGCGATCGCCTCGGCCATCGCCATATCGTGAACAGAGTCGCCGATCATTACCGCCTGCCGGGGTGACAGCCCCAGCTCGTCCAGGATCTGCTCAAGCATCAGCGGATCAGGCTTGGAGCGAGCCTCATCGGCCCCGCGACTGGTTACAAACAACGGGCGTAGTCCGGTCTCATCCAATACCCGATCCAGCCCACGGCGTGATTTGCCGGTCGCGACGGCCAGTTGCAGCCCTCGTGACCGCCAATCATGCAGCAACTCCCCTGCCCCGGAAAACAACGGGCTGGGGGTGGCATCGTGCAGATAGTGATGACGATAGCGATCGATGAGTGCGGCAATCTGGCGCTCATCAAAGGCACTGCCACTACTTAAAGGGAACAGACGGGACATGGCGACATCAAGGCTCAATCCGATGATCTGCCGGATCTGGGATGGTGCAGGTACTGCCAGCTCACAATCTCTGGCGGCCCCTTGCACACAGGCCACAATCCGGCCCACCGAATCCATCAGGGTACCGTCCCAATCGAAAATGGCGAGCCGGATATCCTGCATCAGCGTGGCAAGCCGTTGAGGAAGTTGTCGAGTTCAGGCGCCAGCGGCGCTTCTACCTGCATCTCGCGACCATCGGCCGGATGGGTGAAGCTGAGCTTCCAGGCATGCAAAAAGAGCCGTTTCAGCCCTTGGCTGCGCATTTTCTCGTCAAACGCCACTTCACCGTACTTATCGTCACAGGCGATCGGATGACCGGCATGCAGGGTATGCACGCGGATCTGGTGGGTACGACCAGTAATGGGGCTGCACTCGACCAGAGTCGCTTCGGCAAATTGACGCACGATGCGGAACCGGGTTTCGGAGGGCTTGCCATCGGCACTGACCCGCACCACCCGTTCACCGGATTGCAGGTCGTTTTTGCGCAGCGGCGCATTAACCACCTTGACGTGAGCCTGCCACTTGCCACGCACCAGCGCCAGATACTGCTTGCGCATGGTCTTGACGCGCAACTGCTCATGCAGGCTGCGCAGGGCGCTGCGTTTTTTGGCAACCAGCAATACACCAGAGGTGTCGCGATCCAGTCGATGAACCAATTCGAGGAAACGGGCTTCCGGACGCAGGGCGCGCAGTCCTTCAATCACGCCAAAGCTCAGGCCACTGCCACCGTGTACGGCCATGCCGGAGGGCTTGTTCAGCACGATCATGGCATCGTCTTCGAACAGGATCTGGCACTCCAGACGCTGGATAACACCGAGGTTTGCCGAAGGCAGCTCATTCTTCTCGGCAACGCGCACGGGAGGAACCCGCACCTCATCGCCTGCGCAGAGTTTGTACTCCGGTTTGATGCGCTTTTTGTTTACTCGCACTTCACCTTTGCGAAGGATGCGATAGATCAGGCTCTTGGGGACGCCCTTTAGCTGAGTCTTGAGAAAATTGTCGATGCGCTGCCCGTCATGCTCAGCTTCGATGGTGAGCAGCTGCACTTGTTGTTGTATCTGTGTCATAGCGCGGATTTTACCACTGCCAGCGCCCCTTGGCTGCTGGTTTGTTGAAAAATGGCGCCTTGCTATAAAAGAGGTTTAAATGGGATAATAAACAAGGTTTTGTCATTGTGTTCAAGCCTTGTACTAAGTGGCCAAAAAGTATGCCACCCAATCCCGAAACACCGTGTATACAAGAACATGACGGTTCCCGGGTGCGAGGTACAACGCATGGAGAACACAAACATCACCGTTTATTTGTCTCCATTTCGGCATCCTTATTCATTCCTTCTCGAGAAGTGATGACCAGAACGCCCTTAGTTTGCGCCTCATGCATACCCCAACCGGGAGGTTGCCCCAGTATGCTGAAGACCCGAGGCCGGCGCTGGTAGGACCCAGATGGAGGAAATCAAAATGACACAATAATGAGAACTCAATGAAAAGAATGCTTATCAACGCAACTCAAGAAGAGGAGTTGCGCGTAGCGCTGGTTGACGGACAACAGCTCTACGATTTGGATATTGAAAGTCCGGGACACGAGCAGAAGAAAGCGAACATTTACAAGGGTAAGATCACCCGCGTAGAACCCAGCCTTGAAGCTGCTTTTGTTGATTACGGCGCCGAGCGCCACGGTTTCCTGCCGTTGAAGGAGATCGCCCGCAATTACTTCCCCTCCGGTTACTCCTATCAGGGTCGTCCCAACATCAAAGAAGTGGTCCGCGAAGGTCAGGAAGTTATCGTCCAGATCGACAAGGAAGAGCGTGGCACCAAGGGTGCAGCCCTCACCACCTTTATCAGCCTGGCAGGTAGCTACCTGGTACTGATGCCCAACAACCCCCGTGCCGGTGGTATCTCCCGCCGCATCGAGGGTGATGAGCGGACTGAACTGAAAGAAGCCCTGAGCGGATTGACCGTGCCGGAAGGCATGGGCCTGATCGTGCGCACTGCCGGTGTAGGCAAGTCTCCGGAAGAGCTGGAGTGGGATTTGAACGTCCTGCTCAACCACTGGGACTCCATCCACAAGGCCTCCCAGGAGCGCGCTGCGCCGGTACTGATCCACCAGGAAAGTAACGTCATCGTGCGTGCCATCCGTGACTATCTGCGTCGCGATGTGGGCGAGATCCTGATCGACAATCCGGTGATTTTCGAACGCGCCAAGGCCCATATCGAGCTGGTGCGTCCCGATTTCCTCAACCGTGTGAAGCTGTACAAGGGTGAAGTTGCCCTGTTCAACCACTTCCAGATTGAGAGCCAGATTGAATCAGCCTTCCAGCGTGAAGTGCGCCTCCCCTCCGGCGGCAGCATCGTTATCGATCCGACCGAAGCGCTGACCTCCATCGATATCAACTCCTCCCGCGCCACCAAGGGCGGCGATATCGAAGAGACTGCGCTGCAAACCAACCTGGAAGCCGCCGACGAAATTGCCCGTCAATTGCGTCTGCGCGACCTGGGTGGCCTGATCGTTATCGACTTCATCGACATGACGCCAGTTCGTCATCAGCGCGAAGTGGAAAACCGTCTGCGTGAAGCGGTTCATCAGGATCGTGCCCGCATCCAGCTGGGCCGGATCTCCCGTTTCGGTCTGCTGGAGATGTCTCGCCAGCGTCTGCGCCCCTCCCTCAACGAGTCCAGCAGCCACATCTGCCCCCGTTGCCAGGGTCAAGGCGTGATTCGTGACAACGAATCCCTCGCCCTGTCCATCCTGCGTCTCATCGAAGAAGAGGCCATGAAGGACAACACCGAGCAGGTTCACGGTCAGGTGCCGGTGGATGTTGCAGCCTATCTGCTTAACGAGAAGCGTGCTGCCATCGCCAGTCTGGAACAGCGCAATGATGTGCGTGTTTACATCATTCCGAACCAGCATCTGGAAACCCCGCACTACGAAGTGACCCGCATTCGTCAGAACGAGATCCCGGAAGCGGCCAGTTATGAGTTGAAAACCGAGATTGCCAAGCCGGTCTACCAGCCGAAGCAAGCTCAGGTGATCGAGCGTGAACAACCGCTGCTGCAAGGCTTTGCCCAACCAGCACAACCGGCCCCTGTTGCACCGCAACAGCCGGCGGCTCCCGTTGCTGCGGCCCCTGCCGAAGTCGGCTTCTTCAACAAGCTGATCAAAGGCATTACCGGCCTGTTCAGCAGCGATGCAGCCCCTGCCGACGTGAAAGCGCCCGCCGAGAAACCAGCAGCTCGTGAAGCACGCAAGGATGAAGGTCAACGTCACCAGCGCGAAGAAGGCCGTGGCCGTGGTCAGCGTCCTCGTCGTGATGACAATCGTGGCAACCGCAACAATGCGGAAGCTGGCGATAAGCGTGAAGGTGGCAACCGCGAAGCCGGTGAAAACCGCAATCGCCGTCCCCGCAAAGAGCGCGAGCCTCGTCAGGAGCGTGAAGCTCGTGGCGAAGTGCGCAGCGAACAGCGCATGGAACGTGAACCTCGTCAGGAGCGCGAGCCTCGCGAACCGCGCCAGGAACGTGCACCACGTCCAGCCCGTGAACCTCGTGCTCCCCGTGAGCCGCGCGCCGAAGTCGTTGTTGAAGCGGTAGACGCCGTTGATGCAACTGCCGTCCAGCCACGTCAGGAAAAAGAGCAAAAAGTGGCCGAGCGCCGCGAACGTCGTCAACTGCGCAAGCAGATCCGCGTCGATGTCGCCGCTGCTGACACCTCTGCCCTGCCGGTTGACAAAGTACCAGCGCAAGCTGAAGTGATAGATGCCACCGTGGGTAACGAGCAGGAAGAGCAGAGTGAAGGCCTGCGCCGTTCACGCCGCACTCCGCGCAGCCAGCGTATCGAAGGTCAGCGCCGCAAGCGCATCAACGAAGATGCCCGCAGCCAACGTGACGAAGAACAGCAAGATACCACCACTCTGACCACCGCAGCGCAGGTTGAAGAGCCGGTAGTGCCTGTTGTTACCATCCCGAGCGCTGAAGCCGTCGCTGCTGCCCTGCAAGCCTCTGCTGCACTGACCGAGCATGTGGTTGTCGAAGCCGTTGCTGAAGAAGCTGCCGAACAGGCTGCTGCCCAGATTGAAGCAACTCAAGCCGATGTGACTGCTAGCCCGGTTGTTGACGCTGTCGCTGAGGTCGTGGTGCCAGCAGAGCCGGAAGTTGCCGTTGTCGCCGCTCCGGCTGTCGACGTGGCTGCCAC
>NZ_QAJD01000062.1:40663-44829 GCF_003061465.1 Aeromonas sp. HMWF017 | reverse complement strand
CCTGCCGTAACAGCCCCTGTTGTGGAAGCCGCACCTGTCGCCGCTGTTGTTGAAACACAAACTCCTGCTGCTGTCATCGAAACCCCGGCTGCCGTGGTTGCGGTTGTAGTGGAAGAGACTCCGGTCGTTACCAAACAGGTAGCTCACGGTGCCGGCCTGCTAGCTCGTGCCCGCAAAGCATCCGCGCCGATGGCAACACCTGCCGAAGCCCCTGCCCTGCCTGCCCGTGAGCCGGTTAACTACCCGCCGCTGGTACGCAACGAAGTGAGCACATCAGGTCGTCATGGTGGCAGCACTGCCGCCGTCAACGTGGCCACCTGCCCGGCCGGTCGCCCCTAAGCAACCCGGGTTGACCCCCTAAACAAAAGCCACACCAACCGGTGTGGCTTTTTTATTTCTCGCTTCCCCTGTGCACTCACAGACACATGAATGAATGCCTATGCTCCGCAAAACCGCTTTGTCTGTTATCTCTCTATCTCCCTATCACTGAACACGGCGTTAACTCGTATTTATTTCCTGAAGTAACAGTGACTTCTATGTTCAGAACGATGCCAATTGATTTTGGCTGTTTAAAATTTTGCTTGTTGGCATATAAATAGTTGTGTAGACGACGGTCTGCAATGGGCTCGTGTGGGGTTCAAGATTCATTTGATATGGAACCTTCTGGTTCAATGCATACTTGCCAACCAGGGCATTCGGTTGTACCGAAACCTGAATCCCCCTTTCGCAGAATTGAGGAGGTTTGTCATATAGCAAACCAGCCTCAGGTCTTGTTCAACAGATAATCAACTCAGGTTGCATCTACACAGATGTACATATAGGTAACTGTCGTTGGTATAGATTTGCTTCCCGGGAACAAGCCAGCCCCCCTATCCTAGCGGCAGCACAATCTATACACGAGATATTGGTTACGACCCTTCCCCACACAATCAAGTGTTGAAACTGAGCAAGACGCTGGCCCTAATACACGAGAATTCAGTAACCGCTGCTCAACGATTCTGTTTAAAAGGCATATAAAAATGCCGCCCGGCTTTGCAACCGGGCGGCATTGAACTGCTTGCTTTGAAAGTGGAATGACTATCAGGCTGTTGCCAGCTTGGCCTGCTCTTCGCCGCGTTTGAGCATGGCGTAGGAGACACCGGTCAGCAGCGAGCCTGCGGCAATGGCAACGATATACATCATGACGTTGCTGATGGCGTGCGGGATGAACAGCACGAACAGGCCGCCGTGGGGTGCCATCAGCTCGCAGCCGAACAGCATGGAGAGCGCACCGGTCAGGGCGCCGCCGACCATGCAGGCCGGGATAACGCGCATCGGATCCTTGGCGGCAAACGGAATGGCCCCCTCGGAGATAAAGCACAGACCCAGTACGAAGGATGCTTTGCCCGCTTCCTGCTCCGCCTTGATGAACTTGGTACGGGCCAGGAAGGTGGCAATTCCCATCCCCAGTGCCGGCACCATACCGGCGGCCATCACAGCAGCCATGGGGGCATAGGTTTTGGAGGCCAGCAGGCCGACACCGAAGGCATAAGCCGCCTTGTTGACCGGGCCGCCCATGTCAAAGCACATCATGGCGCCGATGATGACCCCCAGCAGCACGGCGTTGGCAGAGCCCATGTTGTTGAGGAACTCGGTCATGGCATTCATGATGCCGGCCACCGGGCCACCCACTACGTAGATCATCACCAGGCCGGTAAACAGGCTGGCAAAGAGCGGAATGATCAGGATCGGCTTGAGCGCTTCCAGGGTATTCGGCAGACGTACCTTGTCGCTCAGGTACTTGGCACTGTAACCGGCCAGGAAACCGGCCACGATGCCGCCAAGGAAACCGGCACCCAGCGAGCTTGCCAGCATGCCGCCGATCATGCCGGGAGCGAGACCCGGGCGGTCAGCGATGGAGTAGGCAATGTAACCGGCCAGCACCGGGATCATCAGGGCGAAAGCGGAGCCACCACCGATCTTCATCAGGGCAGCAGCCAGGGTGCCTTCCACCTTGAACGCTTCGATACCGAACACAAACGAGAGCGCAATGATAAGGCCACCCGCCACCACCATCGGCAGCATGAAGGAGACACCGGTCAGCAGGTGCTTGTAGGGGCCGGCTTTTTCCTCTTTCTTGGGCTGGCTGGCACCGCTGTGGCGATAGAGTGTCGCCTCGTTCCACGCCTTGTCGAGCTCGGCGCGGGTTTTCTTCAATGCCGCGCCCGTGCTGGTACGATAGACCGGCTTACCGTCAAAGCGCGCCATGTCCACTTCGATATCGGTGGCAAGGAATACCAGATCGGCAGCGGCAATCTCCTCGGCGGTCAGGGCATTCTGGGCACCGACCGAGCCTTGGGTCTCGACGCGGATCTGATAACCCAGCTGTTTGGCCATGGTCTCCAGCGCTTCTGCCGACATAAAGGTGTGGGCCACGCCGGTCGGACAGGCGGTCACCGCCACAATGCGCTTGCCAGCGGCGGCCGGTTTGGCGGCAGCAGGCGCGGCATGATGGCGATAGAGGCTGGCGCCGCTGTCGGCTGCTTCCAGCAAGGCAGCCGGATCTTGCAGGGCGAGATCCATGCTGCCCTGATAGATCCGCTTGCCATCATAGGCAGCGAGATCCACTGGGGCACTGGCGACAACCAGCACCAGATCGGCGGCAGCAATCTGCTCCTTGCTCGGAACCTGGCGGGGCTGCACACTGGAGCCGACGTCGAGGGTGAGTTCCCAGCCAGCCAGTTTGGCCTGCTGTTCTATCCGTTTTGCAGCGAGAAAGCTGGTGGCAATGCCCGCTGGGCAAGCCGTAACCAAGATTGCTTTCATTGGGCATCTCCTGAGTTTTCCATTGAGGGGGTATTGCATTGAACTTGTGCCAGCGCATCCAGACGCTCTACGCGCACCTGTTCAAGTAAAGGGTTGAGCACACTGATATCGTTAAAGCCTACCGCCACCTGACTGACCGCCAAGGCCGAGACGGCGGTGGCCAGCCGCAGCGTCTGCTCCGGCGCCCAGCCAAGGCTCAGACCATGGGCAAGACCGGCGACCAGGGAATCGCCAGCACCCACCGTGCTGACTACCTGCATCCGCGGCGGAATGGCCTGCCAGACGGCATCCGGGGCAAACCAGATCAGGCCATCGGCGCCGTTGGAGATCACCACGTTGGGGATGCCGCTTGCCTGCAGCGCGCGGGCACACTCGGCCTGCTCGCTCAGCGTCTTGATGGGGCGGCCTGCCCACTGGCTCAGCTCCTCCAGATTGGGTTTGACCAGGGTCGGTGCCGCCTTGATACCTTCGCTTAACGCCGCGCCGCTGCAATCGAAGATCACCTGCTTACCCTTGGCCTTGAGCAAGCGGATCAGATGGGCGCAGTAATCGGGGGCCACCCCTTTGGGCAGGCTGCCCGCCAGCACGAACCACTCAGCATGCGGAGCCAACTCGTCGATGGCCTGCTCCAGCGCGCTCACTTCCCCTTGCTGGATGGTGAGCCCCGGCAAGTTGAGATCGGTAACCCGACCGGACTGTTCGGAGATCTTGACGTTGATGCGGGTGCTGCCCACGACACGGACAAAGTGATCATCAAGCGCCCGCTCTGCAAACAGGGAGACAAAGCTCTGCTCATTGTCAGCGCCCAGCCAGCCGGTGACGCCCACGTCTCTGCCAAGATCTTTGAGCACCATGGCGACGTTGATCCCCTTGCCGGCGGCACGCAGGTTGGCTTCGCTCACCAGATTCACCTCGCCCAGGCTCATTGCCTCTAGACGAGTGGTGAGATCCAGGGCGGGGTTAAGGGTAATGGTAACAATCTTCATCAATGCGCCCCCTCGCCGAGACCGGCGGCGATGGCCTCACCGATCCCCTTGAGGGCGGCTTCGGCATCTGCCCCTTCGGCGCGAAACGCCAGACGATGCCCGCACTTGACCCCAAGGCCGATCACTTTCATCAGGCTCTTGGCAGAGACCGCCTCGCCGCTACCATCCAGATTGGCAACCCGGATGTCCGATTCAAACTCTTTGGCCACCTTGACCAGCATGGCACCGGGACGGGCATGCAGGCCGTGAGGGTTGATGATGGTAAAGGTTTCGGAAAGACCGCTCGCGGGCCCTGCCTGCAACATGGCCAGTCCCTCACCGCCCGCCAGCGTTGCCAGCTGACCGGCGGCCGCCAGTTTGGCCAGATTCTCCAGT
>NZ_QAJD01000062.1:24421-40653 GCF_003061465.1 Aeromonas sp. HMWF017 | reverse complement strand
GGCCCGTGCCCATGTTCAGCAAACAGCATCGGCCCAGACCGGCAGCTCCCCTGCGCGAAGTTCGCTGCTCGGGGTGGCCAGTACCCAGCCGGTCTGGGCCGATGCTGTTTGCTGAACATGGGCACGGGCCAGCCAGATGCCCTCGCCCAGATAGGCAGGTTCGCTTGCCAGCAGGGCGCTTACCATGGCGGCATCGCCCCAACCGGCGGACTTGGCGCGGGCAGCGGCGCCCAGCAGCAGCTGGTCGCGATCATCGGCCGGGAAGTCAGCCAGGGTCAGGTATTGCACCTCTTTCGCGGCAGTGGCGCCGGTCAGGATATTGATGATGGTGTCGGCGTCGGTGGCCTCTTTGAGCTGGGCTGCCGCCTGCTCGTCACCCAGCACATGGGTGAGCTGGCGCAAGATGCCCAGATGCTCGTCTGACTTGGCGGCGATACCGATGGCGACATAGGCGATCTGCCCCTCGTCCCACTCGATGCCGTGGGGGAACTGAGCCACCATGACGCCGGTGCTCTTCACCAGATGACGGGTGTCGGTGGTGCCGTGAGGAATGGCGATGCCGCTGCCAAGGTAGGTGGCATGCTGCGCCTCACGGGCCAGCATGCCATCGACATAGCCCGCCTCCACCAGACCGGCCTCGGTCAGTTTGCCTGCCAACAGGGCAATCGCCTCGGCCTTGGTCGCCACCGACTGCCCCAGCAAGATCTGCTCTCGCACCAACTTCAACATAGCCACTCTCCATCAGGTCCCGGCATCGCCGGGTCAACACAATTGAACATTCGGTTTGCCTGCCAGCTGACGATAGTCGGGATACCTCGAAATGTGATCCTGACCGGGTTTTATCACCCTGCTCTGCATCTCTGCGAAGCGGTGCTGCTGACAAGCTGAATCGTTTCACTTACACTCAGACTGAATCGTTTCAGCGAATTGATCAAGTACCCACAAAGAGTGCTTTTCAATGATATGATCCCGCGCACACTTTTCGGTGCCCTCACTCGGCAGTGACCGTGGGCCTTGCAACTCAAACAGAGCCAATATGATGAAACTGGATGAAATCGCCGCCCTCGCCGGTGTCTCGCGCACCACGGCAAGCTATGTGATCAATGGCAAGGCCGATCAATACCGCATCAGTCAGGCCACCCGCGACAAGGTGATGGCCGTTGTCACCGCCCATAACTATCAGCCGGACAGCCGCGCCGCCTCCCTGCGCGGCGGCCAGACCAGGACCCTCGGCTTTATCCTGCCCGACCTTGAGAACGCCAGTTACGCCAAGCTGGCCAAACGGCTGGAACAGGGGGCCCGGGCGCAGGGCTATCAGCTGCTCATCGTCTGCTCGGAAGATGAGCCCGCTACCGAAAAAGAGCTGGCCCAGATGCTGGTGAGCCGCCATGTGGATGCCCTGCTGGTGGCCAGCTGCCTACCCCCGGACGACCCCTTCTACGGCAAATTGCAGGCGCAAGGCAGCCAAATCCTCGCCATCGACCGGGCGATGGCCGCCGACAAGTTCGTCACCGTCGCCAGTGAAAACGAGAAAGCGAGCTTTGCTCTCACCAGCTCCCTGCTCACCCCGACTTTGCGCCATATTGCCTTGATCACCGCGCTGCCGGTACTCACGATCAGTCAGGAGCGAAAAGCCGGTTTCGAGCAGGCGGTCGCCAGTCACAGCGCGGCTCGCCACCTGTGCGAGGGGGATCATTTCTCCCGTCTTGAGGGGTATCGCCTGCTCAAGGATCTGCACCAGCAGCTGGGCCAGTTGCCCGAAGCACTGATCACTACCTCCTATATCCTGATGGAGGGGGTGCTGGACTATCTATTGGAGCAAGAGATCGATATGAGCCAGCTTGCCATGGCCACCTTCGGGGACGATCGCCTGCTCGACTTCCTCCCCTTTGGCATCAACTCCCTGCCCCAGCAGCACGACGCGCTGGCGAGCCAGGCGCTGGAGCTGGCGCTCAAGGCGGTGAATGGCGAATACCAGAGCGGGCTGCACTATGTGAGCCGCACCCTCAAGCGCCGTCGCTAAGCCGTCTGCGGCAATCGCTCACAACCGCACAGGCTGCCGGTACAAACTGCCTGCATGAGCAGCCAGAACTGACAGCCTGTGCGGCAGCTCTTCTCAATGCCCATCTTGCACGCGCCTGTTTGGCCATCGGAGATCGGCCGACCGGCCGACAGGGCTTGCAACCCCTGCTCAGGGCACGTTTATCGGTCCATCGGCTCGCTATAAATTGAATTTATGGTTTTTGGCCATATGACCCTATTTTTACTTATACCGAACCATTCGGGCCGATAGCGCCACCTTTTGCCCTCTGCCGCCTCTTCCCCACGCCAGTAGCAACCCCCTCCGATCCCGAGGGCCGGTTCAAGCGGATTGGCATCAACACCTCAAGGCGCACATTTTTTAGGCGCATAGCGTCAAGTGTCATTTTATATTTCCACTTAAATACCTTCCACAGCACAAGATCTGCTTTTTAGGGGTTGTCTCCGCTATTTTGATCCGTTAACGTGGCAACCATATTTTACAACCGACAGGTTTCAGGTACAGATGTTTCCACGCCGATATTGCTAGCCTCCGGCTTTTTCCCCGGAGGCGCCTCCCGACACAGCCAACTGGCTCTCTCTTGTTTGCAACATCTCCGCTCACTTTCGGATGGATAACATGAACACCAAAACTCTGGGTTGTACCCTGTTGATTGCCGGCACCACCATAGGTGCCGGCATGCTGGCCCTGCCGCTGGCCTCCTCCTCCCTCGGCGGCCCCGCCACCCTGATGTTGATGGTCGGCCTCTGGGCCCTGATGGCCTTCACCGCCATGCTGCAAGTAGAGGCAAGCCTCAACACCGGCAAGTGGTACCTGCACCAGCTGGCGGATCATCTGCTCGGCCCCTGGGGCAAGCGCATCGCCTCCTTCTGTATCCTGATGCTGTTCTACTCGCTGGCCTCCGCCTACATCAGCGGCGGCAGCAGCCTGCTGGCACAGGCGCTGGCCGATGCGGGCATGACCCTGACCCAAGAGCAGGCCGCCTGGGCCTTTACCCTGCTGTTTGGCGGCATGGTCTGTGTCGGCACCCGCTCGGTGGATTACCTCAACCGGCTGATGTTCACCGTCAAACTGGTGATCATGGTGGTGGTGCTGGCGTTGCTGCTACCCCGCACCGAAGGGCAGCATCTGCTCTCGATGCCGCTGGGTCAGGGCCTGTTGCTGGCGGGCCTGCCGGTCATCTTCACCTCGTTCGGCTTTCACGGCTCCATTCCGAGCGTGATGCTCTACCTCGGTGACTGCCCAAAACAGCTGCGTAGGGTCTTTGTCTGGGGCTCAGCCCTGCCGCTGATCCTCTACGTGCTGTGGCAGGTGGCGATCCTCGGTCTGCTCGGCCAGCAAGCACTGCTGCAAACCGGCGGCGCGCTGGACAGCCTGCTGGCCAACGTCGGCAAGCTGGTGAGCTGGCCTGCGTTTAATCAGGCGATGCACCTGTTTGCCGATCTGGCGCTCGCCACCTCCTTCCTCGGGGTGACGCTGGGGCTGTTCGACTTTATGGCCAAGGCAACCCGCCGCAAGGACAACTGGCAGGGCCGCACTCAGACTGGCCTCATCACCTTCGTGCCGCCATTGCTGTTTGCCCTCTACTTCCCGCAGGGCTTTATCATGGCCCTCGGATACGCTGCTATTGCGCTGGCGATCCTCGCGGTACTGCTGCCGGTGGCGATGGTGTGGCAGAGCCGCAAACAGGCGCCAGCCCACCACTACCGCGCCCCGGGTGGCGTAGTGGCGCTGGGAGTGGCCGCCGCCATGGGTATGCTGATTGTCGGCGTCCAGATCAGCGTCAGCATGGGACTGCTGCCAACGCTGTAATCCCCGATACTGAATGCCCCACCAAGCCCCGCCAATTAACTTGGCGGGGCTTTTTGTTGGAAAAGAAATCAAGTTGGATACAGGCATCCGCCATTAATCAAGAGAGCGCCCCTTACCAAACAAACACCCAAACCTTCAACTATTTACCGACCTTTATACTACTCAACCCTGAATAATCAGTTCAAAACCCGTTCATGCCCGCTCGCTACACTGCCCCCTCGTTTATCGCTTTCAGGAGTTTGAAAACAATGATGTTGCACCTCAAGAAGAGCACCCTTGCCCTCGTCCTGCTTGCCGCCAGCGGCGCACTTAGCGCCGCCGAAATCGCGAACAACAATATTACCGAGGCGGAGATCAAGGCCGCGCAGGATGGTTGGGGCGCGGCGCTCATCAAGATCAGCGATGACTATCGTGCCGGTGGGATTGAGCGCGCCAAAGCCACCGCCGAGGCGGTACTCGACAGCGCTTATGGCTACCAGCAGGGGCCAGTGCTGTTCAAACCCACCCTCGCCGGTGGCGAGCAAACCTTTCGTACCAACCGCGAGGGGGCGCTGGCCTACTTTGTCGGCAACAACAGCGCCTATCCGGCCGATAGCGGCTTTGCCCTGAAAAACTGGCAGAGCTATCGCTATGACAATGCCGTCGTCTATATCAACGGCGACATGGCGCTGACCATGGGCAAGGTTCATCTGGTGGATCGCGATAACAAGGAGACCACGGTCGACAAGACCTGGGGTTTCAAGAAGGGGGATGATGGCAAGGTGCGTATCGTGCTGCACCACTCCTCCCTCCCTTACGAGGGGTAATGACGGGGCTCTGCTCTGCCCACCATCAATATGATCAACAAACAGCCCTGCCACCTCGGCAGGGCTGTTTGTTTTGCGCCTGCGCTTGGCCGATGGCGAGTGAGTGGATGACGGTCGTGCTAAGACAGTTTGCTGCTACCCTCAAGGCAAACCATTGAGATGCCGAGCAATAAAGCGTCTCTGAACACCAGCCACTCGATATCATCACACAAGGAGCCAGATACCATGACCATACTGCCTGTTTACGCGGCCCTGCTCGCCCTGTTGTTTGTGTTGCTGAGCATTCGAACCATTCGCACCCGCCATAGCCGCAAGGTGGCGCTGGGGCATGGGGATGACCCCGCCATGCTGCGGGCCATGCGGGTACACGCCAACTTTGCCGAGTATGTCCCCCTCGCCCTGCTGCTCATCTATTTCGTCGAAACCGGCAGCCATGCACCCTGGCTGGTTCATTTGCTGGGGAGTGCCTTGCTGCTTGGCCGCCTCTGCCATGCATTTGGCATGAGCCGCACGCCGGAGAACTTCCGTTATCGGGTGGCGGGAATGGGGCTGACCTTCACTGTGATCCTGGTGAGCGCGGCCCATATCCTGATCACGGCGCTGCTCCCCTGACCTGGCCGTCACGAATAGCTGGCGAAGCGGTCTGCCAGCCATCCCCATCGGCTATTCTTCACTGCACAGATCGTCGCAACAGCGCTGCTTAAACAAGCCCGATTCAGGAGTACAATATGAAGTGGATTGGCTGGTTACTGCTTGTCGGGCTGACTCCCGTTGCCCACGCAACCCCGCTAAAGCTGGCGGCAGCGGTCGAACACACTGCGATATTGCGCCCTTTTATTCATGACTGGTTTGGCCGGGCCGGCATCGACTTTCAGTTGATCCCCTGCACCTATGCCCGCTGCGAAAAGTTGATTGAAGCAGACCATGCCGTCGATGGCGATATGGCCCGGATCAAGGGCTTTGATCAGACCTATCCCCACTTGCTGCAGATCGGTGCTCCCATCTCGGAGGCGGCGATTTATGGTCAGCCAAGGGATAACCCGAACTGGCCCCCTGCCAAGGGTACCGTGATTGGCTGCCTGCGTGGCATCCAGTGGTGCGAGCGCTTCCTCGGCAACTATCAGGTCATCTGGTTGAACGATGAGAAGCAGGGGCTTGCCCAACTGCATCGAGGCAAAGTGGACTGGCTCATCAAGATGCGCCCCGCCTCTCAACCCGCACTGGCGTCCCCCTGGCAGAAGATCACCAAAGAGCAGGTCTTTCTCTACCTCGATAAAAAGCACCGGACGGAAATTGCGGCCCTGCTCAAGGTACAGCTGGCGTTTATCAATAACGGCCGCTGGCTGGCAATGCAAAAGCAGTACCTCTCCGCCATCTAGCGCTGTTCTCGCAGCACCACACAGTGCCGATTACATGGCTGAAAAAACAAAAAGCCCTGCCAGATTGGCAGGGCTTTTCAGTCAACCGCATAGCTGGGGAGTCAAACTCCCGAGCCGCTTACTGGTTGTGGGTAGAGCGACGTGGACGACGGGCCTGAGCCGGTTTGCCAGCGCCATCAGCCGGACGCTGACCACCTTGCGGCTTGGGCTTGCCACCGTTACCGGTACGGGCACCACCCGCATTGCCATTGGCGGCAGAACGACCGGCCCCCTGACGCTGGCCTTGACCTTGCGGACGCGGCGCACGGCGCTGCTCGCTCGGATCACGGGGCTCTTTGCGCAGCGGCGCGCCGATACCACGGCTTATGTTATCGAGCGTCTCGCGGGAGGCTTCAAAACCGGCCACCTGCTCGCACGGAATGTTCTGCTTGGTCAGACGCTCGATCGCCTTGATAAGCTTCCCTTCATCTGCAGCCACCAGCGAGATGGCGTGACCGGCAGCACCGGCACGGCCGGTACGACCGATGCGGTGCACGTAATCTTCCGCCACGTTGGGCAACTCGAAGTTGACCACTTGCGGCAGCTTGTCGATGTCCAGACCACGGGCGGCGATGTCGGTCGCCACCAGCACCTTGACGCTACCATCCTTGAAACCGGCCAGTGCACGAGTACGGGCACCCTGACTCTTGTTACCATGGATGGCGGCAGCACTGACACCGGTCTTGTCGAGGGTCTCGGCAACGCGGTTGGCCATGTGCTTGGTACGGGTGAACACCAGCACCTGCTGCCAGTTGTTGCTGGTGACCAGATGGCTCAGCAGGCCGATCTTGTTGGCCTTGTCACACGGGTGCACCAGTTGCTCGATACGCTCGGCAGTGCTGTTGCGCGGGGCCACTTCGATCACCGCCGGGTTGTTGAGCAGGCCAGTGGCCAGCTCGCGGATCTCTTCGGCAAAGGTCGCGGAGAACAGCAGGTTCTGACGCTGCTTCGGCATCAGTGCCAGGATGCGGCGGATGTCGCGGATAAAGCCCATGTCTAGCATGCGGTCCGCTTCGTCCAGTACCAGGATCTCCACTTCGTCGAACTTGACGGCGTTCTGGTTGTAGAGATCCATCAGGCGGCCGGGACAGGCCACCAGCACGTCCAGACCACGGCGAGTCGCCATCATCTGCGGATTGATGCTGACGCCGCCGAACACCACGTGGCTGCGCATCGGCAGGTGTTTGCCGTAGTTACGCACGCTCTCGCCCACCTGGGCAGCCAGCTCGCGAGTCGGGGTGAGCACCAGCGCACGAATGCGGTTCGGAGAGACCTTGCGCTTGCTCTCCATCAGACGTTGCAGCATCGGCAGGGTAAAGCCTGCGGTCTTGCCGGTCCCTGTTTGGGCCGCCGCCATCAGATCGCGGCCAGCCAGAACGGCGGGGATCGCTTGCTGCTGAATGGGAGACGGGGTGTCGTAGCCTTGTTCGGCAACGGCACGCAACAAGGGTTCGGCCAGACCGAGGGAAGTAAAACTCATAGATACCTGCTAGGGATAGTGGCGCCGGATAACGTTGTGGTGGGGCTCCTCTGCTGAGCCGATGCCATCTCACAAGTCTGGGCCTATTGAGAAAACAACGATTTCCCCGGGGAGCAGAGCAAAGGGGAAAGAATAGAGGCGCAGTCTAACGGAGTTGCCCGGGATAAACGAGAAAAATGTGATGTTCCTCCCAGCACGAACAGAAAAGATCCCTACTGTCCCCCGAATAATCCCGTTGACGAATGATGCAAGTACCACACTATTAACTGACAACATAATATCTCCCCCCGCAGGCATAGTACGCAGGTGGCAGAAACACGGGATAGCAGAACAAAATAACGAGGTTTAGCGATGACAACCCGATATCGTTCACGGGGCAATGGCCGCAGCCACTGGCAGGCAAGGATCGGCCTGCTGCTTCTGCTGTTAAGCCCTGCACTGCAAGCCAGCCAGACCCTGACCGTGGCCTGGAGTCACTGGCCCCCCTTTAGCCAGATCAACCGAGAAGGGGAACTGGACGGGTTGGATATCAACCTGACCCGCCAGATCCTCACCCAGGCAGGCTTTACCCCCACGTTTCGTTTGATCCCCTGGGCGCGGGCGCTGCATATGGTGGAGCACAGTCAGCTGGATGTGGCGATGGCCGCCCTGCCACTGCCGGAGCGTCAGAAATATGCCCGCTTCTCGGCCCCCTATCGCCAGAGCGCCTATGTGCTGCTGAGCAATAACCCCATCCCCGGCCATCAGGATCGCTGGGAGAAGCTCGATACCCTGGCCAGCCTCTGTCACGAGCAGGGTCTCAAGATTGGCAAGCTGCGCGGCACCCACCCCGTCGAGCAGTTGAAGGAGTGCCCTGCCATCAAGGAAGTGACCGAGTACAATACCGATGATCGGCTGCTCGATCTGCTGCTGGCCCGTCGCCTCGATGGCATCATCATTGAGTGGCAATATGCCCGCTATCGGCTGGCCCAGCTGGAGGCCGAAAGGTTTATCAGTTGCCAGCTACTGCTGCAACAGCAACCGGTCAGCCTGATGTTTGCCAAAAACAGCATGAGCGAAGAGCAGCTCCTCAAGATCAACCAGGCCATCAGCGCCTTGCCCAACACCCGCAGCAAGTTCTCGCCCCCCAGCTGTCGCCTCACGGCCGATCAGGGGGCCGCAGATCTGCTGACCCGCACCCTCAGCAAGCATTGACGGGGTAAGCAATCTCCCGGAAATAGCAAAGGCGACCCGGAGGTCGCCTTTGTGTTAGTTACCGAACCTGATCCCGAATATAGGGTGATCAGCCGATGGGCAGTTGTACCGATCAGCGCAACTGCGGGGTATGGGTCAACACCCCCTGATTCTGGGCGCGATGACGCAACAGGTGATCCATCAACACCAGTGCCAGCATGGCTTCGGCGATGGGCACGGCGCGGATGCCGACGCAAGGATCGTGGCGACCCTTGGTGATCATCTCGGTGGCCTCGCCCTCGGTATTGATCGTCTTGCCCGGCACTGTAATGCTGGAGGTGGGTTTGAGCGCCATGCTCACCACGATCTCCTGACCGGACGAAATCCCCCCCAGAATGCCGCCCGCATGGTTGCTGGCAAAGCCCGCCGGGGTCATCTCGTCGCGATGCTCGGAGCCTTTCTGCTCCACCACCGCAAAGCCGTCGCCGATCTCCACCCCTTTCACCGCATTGATGCCCATCATGGCGTGGGCAATGTCGGCGTCGAGGCGATCAAACACCGGCTCACCCAAGCCCACCGGCACATTGCGCGCAATGACCTGCACCTTGGCACCTATACTGTTGCCCTCTTTTTTCAGGTCACGCATGTATTGATCCAGTTCTTCCAGCTTGCCCGCATCGGGGAAGAAGAAGGGGTTCAGCTCAATTTGCGCCGCGTCAAACGCCTCGGCCTTGATGGGGCCGAGCTGGGAGAGAAAACCGGTGATCTCGATGCCATGCACCTGTTTGAGGTACTTCTTGGCAATGGCACCCGCCGCCACTCGCATCGCGGTCTCGCGTGCCGAGGAGCGACCGCCGCCACGATAGTCCCGCTGACCATACTTCTGGTGGTAGGTGTAGTCTGCATGACCCGGCCGGAACAGATCCTTGATATCTGAGTAATCCTTGGAGCGCTGATCGGTATTCTCGATGAGTAGCCCGATGGAGGTGCCGGTGGTCTTGCCCTCAAACACCCCGGAGAGGATCTTCACCTCGTCCGGCTCGCGGCGCGGCGTGGTGTAGCGGGAGGTACCGGGCTTGCGCCGATCCAGATCCCCCTGCAGATCCGCTTCGCTGATCTCCAGCCCCGGCGGGCAACCATCGACCACGGCGCCCAGCGCCAGGCCGTGGCTCTCGCCAAAGGTAGTGACCCGAAAGAGTTGACCAAAACTGTTCCCTGCCATGCGCGCTCCTGCTTAGTTCTTGTAGATGGCGAAATGATCCTGATACTGCACCAGCTCTTCACGGGTCATCACAAAGACGCCGTGACCGCCGTTTTCGAATTCAACCCAGGTAAAGGGGATCTCGGGGAACTGGGCTTCCAGATGGATCATGCTGTTGCCCACTTCGACCACCAGCACGCCATTATCCTTGAGGAAATCTGCCGCATGAGCCAGCAGACGCTTGGTCAGCTTGAGACCATCGGAGCCGGACGCCAGCGCCAGCTCGGGCTCATGACGGAACTCGTCCGGCAGATCCGACATATCTTCGGAGTCCACATAGGGCGGATTGGAGACGATGAGATCGTACTTGTCGCCCGCCGGCAGATCGCGGAACAGATCGGAGCGGATCGGAATGACCTGCTGCTCCAGCCCGTGATCGTTGATGTTGCGCTCGGCCACGTTCAGCGCATCAATGCTGATGTCGATGGCATCCACTTCCGCTTCCGGGAACTCGTGAGCCATGATGATGGCGATACAGCCGGAGCCAGTGCACAGGTCCATGATCCGGGTCGGTTCATGTTTGAGGAAAGGCGCGAAACGGTTGGCCACCATCTCGGCAATGGGGGAACGGGGAATGAGCACCCGCTCGTCCACGTAGAACTCCCAACCGGCATACCAGGCCTTGTTGGTCAGATAGGCGGCCGGTACCCGCTCCTGTACGCGGCGGATAATCAGCTCGGCGATACGGTGACGCTCGCTGCTGGTCAGACGGGAGTGGCGCATGGCCGGGTCTACATCCGGTGGCAGATGTAACGCGGGCAGTACCAGCTGCACAGCTTCATCCCAGGCGTTGTCGGTTCCATGACCGTAAAAAATCCCGGCGTCGTTGAAACGACTCATGGCCCAACGCAACATGTCCTGGATGGTGTGCATCTCGGCAACCACCTCATCGATAAATATCTTGTCCAAATCCACCTCCAAGTCGAGTAATATCCGGCCCGAGCCCCGTTTACGTTGCGGGCAAGACGCATACCTAATACATGAGCATCTGATGAAAAAAACGCCCTCACCGACAGACGAGGAAACCCTGCTGTTCCGCGATGCGATAAAAGGTACCCGGAAAATCAAGCAAGATACCATAAGGGCCGAGTTACGCCCGGTCAAGCAGAAACGCGAATTGCGCGAAACCCGCGAAAAGCTTGGGGTTGACCACTATTTCAGCGATGAGTATCAGCCCCATCTTGACGATGATGGGCCGACCCGTTACGTGCGGGAAGATGTGTCAAAATTTGAGCTGAAAAAGCTCAAGCGGGGGATTTATCCGCCGGAGATCTACCTGGATCTGCACGGCATGAACCAGCAGCAGGCAAAACAGGAGCTGGCCGCCCTGCTCACCCTCTGCCAAAAAGAGAACATTCACGTCGCGTCGGTGATGCACGGCATCGGCAAACACATCCTCAAGCAGCGCATCCCGAGCTGGCTGGCCCAGCACCCCAATGTGCGCGCCTTCCATCAGGCCCCCCGCGAATGGGGCGGCGACAGCGCCATTCTGGTGTTGCTGGATATCGAAGAGTAGTTAGCCAAACGACCACACTATACTGAATATCAATGTGTTATTCGCCGTGGAGGTCGCATGTTTACACAGGGTTCCCATGCCGACATAAAGTCATCCCTCGACGCCATCGGCGCTGCCGTGGCGGTGTTCAGTCTCGACAAGGATGACCACTTTGTGCTGGTCTCTGCCAACGATACCTTTGCCAAGGCGTTCGAGCTGGATGTCCTTGGCAGCATTGGCAAACAGCTGAGCGAGATGTTTCCCCGCTACATCACCAATACCATCGAGCCGCCAATGCACGAATGTGTGCGCATGCAGACCGGGCTCGAGAGCGAGCTGCCTATCGACAGCCTGTCGCGCACCAGTTGGTGGCGCTTTATTCTCTCCCCCATCATCCCCGAGCAGGCACGGATCACCCGGATCATCGTCACCGCCATCGACATCACCGCCAGGATGCAGCTAGAAGAGGCGCTCACCACCAGTCGCCGCCGCTTCGAAGCGGTGGTCAACTCCGCCTATGACGGCATCATCAGTGTCAGCAGCGAGTCACGCATCGAGCTTATCAACACCGCCGCCTGCGAGATGTTCGGCATCGACGAGAGCTATCTCGGCAAGCGGCTGGAAACCCTGCTGCCACAGCGTTTTCGCGCCAATCACGAGACCTATTTCAAAGCCTTCAGCAGCTCCCCCATCAATTCGCGCCCGATGCATGCCCGCGCCTCGGTGATGGGGCTGCGCCGCGACGGCAGCGAATTTCCGCTGGAGGTGACCATCGCCAAGATCAATCTGGGCCCGACCACCGAGATGACCGCCATCTTGCGGGATATCTCTGAGCGAGCCCGACTGGTGGAGGAGTTGAAGGTCGCCGCCACCACGGATCCCCTGACCGGCATTGCCAACCGGCGCCGCTTCAACGAGCTGGTCAACGCCGAGATGCAACGCTGTCAGCGTTTTGGCCATACCATGAGCCTGCTGCTGATCGATATCGACCACTTCAAGGAAGTCAACGATACCTTTGGCCACCAGCAGGGGGATCAGGCGATCCTGAGTCTGGTGAAACGGATCAGCAAACAGCTGCGGGAGGTGGACATGCTGGGTCGCTGGGGTGGCGAAGAGTTTATCGTGCTGCTACCGGAAACCTCCCTCGAGCTGGCTTGGGCCAGTGCCGAGCGGATCAGGCTAGCCATCGAATCCCAACACCATGCACTGGAGGGGGCTCTTGAGATCTCCCTCACCATCAGTATCGGGATCAGCGCCAGCAAGGGCAGCCATGACACTGTAGAGAAGATGGTTAGACGGGCCGATACCGCCCTCTATTTGGCCAAAAAGCAGGGGCGCAACTGCTGCCGCAAAGAGGAGCCGGAGCCGACCTGATGGCCCCCCTGCCCTCTGGTGACACTGCTAACCTGTGCCTGCAGAGATAACCAACCGCAACGAATACAAAAGACAGCGCTATTCTCTTCGGTAGCGCTTTTTTCGTCCTGCTTTTGGTGCACTTTTCAATCACAACCATCAAGGGGACGGCTAAAGCGCAGTGGGCCACCATCAGCCTGAGAGAGCCTCACCGACAGCATGCCGCTGTTGGGCAATTGCCACTCGAAGAAGTCATCAAATCCGGCAATCGTTACGGCGCGGATCACCTTGGCGACCACTCCATGCGCCACCAGCAGTATCCGCTCCCCTTGCATGGTCGAAGCAAGTTCCGTGAGTCCCTGCGAGACTCGGGCAATCACCTCATCAATTGTTTCACCACCGGGAGGAGCTTCAGCCCAGCGCCGGGTGATATTGCGCGCCCACAGTTCGGGATAGCGTGTTCTTGCCTCTACCTGCATCAGCCCTTCAAACTGACCGACATCCCTCTCACGAAAGGCAGGCACAAGCTCCACAGGCAATCCCAGCTGACGAGACAAGATGGCAGCACTCTCCCTTGTTCGCAGCAGGGGGGATGCCAGCAACCGATCGAACGGCGGCTCTGTCACTGCCACCTTCTCAGCCAGACAAGAGATCTGGCGCACGCCATCGTCATTGAGCCCGATATCCAGCGCGCCCTGATAACGCCCTTCCGCATTGACCTGCGTCTCGCCATGGCGGATCACCACCAGTTCCATGGTGCACTCATCTTTCCTGCTATCTGCTTAGTGATTAAACCGCATACGACTTCCCATTCGGATAACGAGACGACAATCCCCATTCATCTGCGCACCTTAACAATTATTTTAAATCGAGCAAGATTACCTAGCTCCCAGTGAAAATAATCTGCTGAACTACGCACGCTCATCCGTAAACGAATAAATACACATGACTTTTACATCCAATATGTTCATTTCTCATTCTGAGAAATAAATAGCGAGCCGGGGGTGCTATGAGTTGATAGATGGGAAGAATAACCCCCCCTCATAATAAATACGAGAGGGATGGCGTCATGGGTGCACTCTTCTAACCCATCGTTTAGCAAAACATCACTCAACGTTTTTTGAATATTACTGAGCAGCAAGGGGAAACATTAAACCCAGCCATCAATAAAGTTTGATATGGACCGTTTACGTCACTTTGATCGGGAAAGAAAAGTTGGCTGACAAATACAGTTCCCCCTCCAGATTGACGGTTCTTTTTTTAATCGCTGCACATATTGCCCCCTGCGCAAAAAATATATTAAAAGGGGGCCAAGCCCCCTCTCCTTATCAATCAATGGATGGACTGTCTCTTTATTGGGTCGTAACCAACGCCCAGGGGCCACCTTTGGCGGGATCATCCCCTTGCGTCCACCATTTGGCCTGATAGACGGCGCCCTTGTAGCTCACCTTGCTGCCCGCGGTATAGACCTTGCTGGCATCCCAGGCAGGCTGACCATCAACCGGCGGATCAACCGGATCGACCGGGGCGGGATCGAGCTTGGCGACGATCCGCACTTTCGGCCAGTTGGCGTGGGAGCCGTAGAAGTTGGTCACGCACTTCTCGTAATCACCCGGCACCAGCGCAGAATAAGCGGTCTGGAAGCCCACCAGCTCGCACTCGAAGGAGTAACCGCCCGGGCGATCCGGATAGTATTTCCAGTTGCCATCCCAGTTGGTGTAGAGCACGTCGGTAGCGCCGTTAAGATTGAGGCTGCCATAGGGAGTCTGCTGCCAGCAGGTGTTCTTCTCATCCGCCTTTATCGGGATCTGGTAGTGGTTGGCCAGCCCTTCCCAGTAGCGGATGCGATTGACCGGCTGCCCCTTGTCCTTGTTCTGCTCGCCACACTCGATGCCGCCGTTGATGACGTTGATGGTGGTACCGAAGCCATAGCCGATACCGGCGTCAGCTTCCCGTTTTGAGGGTACCCAAGTGCGATCAATCACGTGCAGCATGGCCGGTTTCGGGGCCTGCGGGGTGAGGAAGAACCAGATGGCCGAAGCGAGGTTGAGCCAGGAGTCCGCCACCAGCCCCGGGTTGTTGAGCAGCACGGAGGCATCGCCGTCAAACATCGCTTCGGAGAAGGCGCCGTAGTTGAAGTGGTAAGAAAGCTGCTTGGCGCCGCGGCCGAAGTACCCCTGACCCGTGCTGCAGGGCCACTTCTTGTTCTGCCAGTCGTTCTGGCCGCAGCCTGTGGTGTAGCCGGTCTGTCCCTCTGACCAGCCCATCTCCCGCACATGCACCAGCGCCTGCTGCCACTCCTCCAACCCCAGCGGGTTATCGGAGACATTCTCCTTGGCAATATGGCCACCGGTCTCCTGCGAGAAGTGGGCAAAGGCGGTCACAATGGATTTTTTACAGATCGCATCAGAGTCGCGACCGTCGGTATATTCGCCACAGAACGCAGGGAATTTACCGGTGGCTCGCAAGAAGCGGACATAAGTATATTCCGGCGCTGCCATCTGGGTTAAATATTCCCATTCAGATTGCGGAAATACCCGTTCAACCCGTTTTACGTTGTCAGGATTGCTTGCCTGACCCGGTTCAATGGCATCAACGATTTTATTTGACCGGGTAGCCAATGCCTTGGCCCATATTGCATACATGGGATTAGCCGTCTTGGCTTTTTCCACGGCGGCCAGATCCGGGGCCGCAATGACATATCCTCCCGCATTTTGCGGATCAGGTTGAATATTCATGGTTGCGCTCATTGCGGCATAGCTTGGCAACGCGCAGGCAGCAGAAATTAGCCAGGCACAACGCTTGGGTTTGAACATGTTTATCGTCCTTGTTTCAATTAATGCGCTCCAAGAGTAGGTGTTTTAACGACTAATTTCACGATGAGAATTAAGAAATGAACGGAATTTGTGAGCCATTTCACCTTGTTATATTCAGTACAGCTGAAACAAAGAAAATGAACCCAAACGAAAACGCCAAAACGTGATCTGCCGCCCATTTTCGGGACAATTGAGACGCCAGGTGATCTGCTATCCATTCATTATTCGTGATGGAAAAAAATGGCTGACAGGCTCAACCTGTCAGCCATCATCAATGTTCAAGAAAAATGCTCAAAATAGCCGGATGTCAGGCACGCACGGCGCGGATCAGGATATTGCGCGGGGTCATGGGTTTGGCACAAAACTCCCCCACTTCGACCCGATAGCCCTGCTCTTGCAAAAAGAGCGCGCGATCCAGCGCCAGCCAGATCTCGAGGGGACGGCGAAACAAATGACGCACCAGCTCCATGCGGGCGACATCACCAAAGCGGCGCTCCCCGTGTTCCAGCCAGGCGGAATAGTCGAGCCCGGCGGGCAGCACAATCCCTTTGCGCTCGGAAGCCCAAACGCAGAATGC
>NZ_QAJD01000062.1:19424-24406 GCF_003061465.1 Aeromonas sp. HMWF017 | reverse complement strand
CAAGTTGCCGCTGCAGGCAGTCAAACCCGAGCCGCCACACCACTTCCTGCTCGCGCAGGCGGGCGATCCGCGCACCGCCAGTCACCGTCTCCTGCAGCGGCAACTTGAGATCCGCCTTGCTCAACACCAGCTGGCTGGCATTGGCCGCGGCCGACAGCGGGCGATAGTGGCTGGTACGGATCAGGTGATAACAGCAGGGAGAGATAGTCACTCCGCTGGCACTGCGCTCGGCCACCCGCTCCAGCAGATGGGTGTGCAGCTCGCCGCAGGCATGGAGTGCCATGGCGTGATGTTCGGGGGCGATCAGCGCCGCCGATTCGGGGGCAAAGGCATCGGCGCAGGTAAAGGTCATATTGGCGCCATCCCGCTCGGCCAGCAACCGACCATCGTCACAAAGCTGATCTTGCAACTCCAGACTGAGGATCGGAGCCTGTCGATGAAGTGATACCAGCCGCCCAAGGTGGCCCTTACCGGCACACCACTCCAGATAGGGGCCCTGATGGGCAGGCAGACAGGCGGTGAACGACTCGATCTGGGCCTGCTTGCGCCCCGGCATATGCAGCGCCATCTCCTTGTTGCAAGTGATGGGCTCCGGGGTAAACGGGGCAAGCTGGCTAAGTTGCTGCAGCTCGGCTCCCTCGGCAATCCAGGGGGCAAGCAGCGTGCTGAGTGCATCCATATCCGCATCGAGCTCCGCCAACTGGTCAAGGGTCAGCCCATTGAGCAGTACCGCCAGCTCAGGCGCCTCATCGGCAAAGGCCATGGTCAGATGATGATATGGCTGATATTGCCACCAGCGTTGGTAGCGGGTGAGCAGTCGATCCAGTTGTTGAAAACGTTGAGCCAGCACGAATGCCCCTGCCTTGCAGTCAAAAAGGAGGCTCATTCTAGCGATCCCGCTTCAAATTGCACTCTCAATACCAAACGATCAGCGCCGCAGAACAGCACCGCCAACCTTGTGAGCCAGGGCAGACCTGACAAAGTACGGGGTTTTATGCTATATTCCGCCCCCTCTTTCACGCGCCCCGCCAACGCGGGTCGCTTTACACTAGCTATGGGACCAACAACATGACCATCAACGCCATTCTGCAAGCGCGCGCGGGCGCCAAGTGTGAACTGTGCAGCGCCGAGCAGGCGCTGACCGCCTTCGTGGTGCCTCACTCCCCCGCCAGCGACGATGATCACAGCGTTGCTATCTGTGACACCTGCCGTGGTCAGCTGGAACAACCGGATACCCTGGTGGTGAACCACTGGCGTTGCCTGAGCGACAGCATGTGGAGCCAGGTGCCTGCGGTGCAGGTGATGGCATGGCGCCAGCTCAAAGCACTCTCCGGCAAGGGTGAAGTGTGGGCTCAGGATCTGCTGGACATGATGTACATGGAAGACGAAGCCAAGGCCTGGGCTGAAGCTGGTATTGCTGACGAAGATGATGACAGCGTACCGACCGTTGACTCCAACGGTGCTGTGCTGCAAGAGGGCGACTCCGTTACCCTGATCAAGGATCTGGACGTGAAAGGCGCCGGTTTCACCGCAAAGCGCGGCACCCTGGTCAAAGGCATCCGTCTGACCAACAACCCGCTCCATATCGAAGGCAAGGTCAACGGCGTGCAGATCGTGCTGGTGGCAGCCTACCTGAAAAAGGCCTAAAGCCAAGGGCGATTGCTCTGCTGTCTGCTGCCAGAACACAAGCACAACGAAAAAGGATGGCATCACGCCATCCTTTTTTATGCCCGCTTGCCACAAACGACAACCCTGAGCCCATCACAGGCCAGCCAAAGCAAAAAGGCGCATCCGGATGGATGCGCCTTGTTTACATGGCCGATGTCGTTAACCGGCAGCGAAAACGGTCACTCAGGAGGAGAGTTTGCCATCCAGCTCGGCAATCTTGGCAGACCAGTAGGCCGGGCCGGTTTCGTGGATATTGTTGCCTTCGGAGTCGACCGCAACAGTCACCGGCATATCTTCCACTTCAAACTCGTAGATCGCTTCCATGCCGAGATCGGCAAAGGCCACCACGCGGGCTTTCTTGATCGCCTTGGCCACCAGATAGGCGGCGCCACCAACGGCCATCAGATAGACAGCCTTGTGCTGCTTGATGCTCTCGACGGTTTTCGGGCCGCGCTCGGACTTGCCGATCATGCCGATCAGGCCGGTTTCACCCAGCATCATATCGGTGAACTTGTCCATCCGGGTGGAGGTGGTGGGACCTGCCGGGCCGACCACTTCGTCGCGCACCGCATCGACCGGGCCAACGTAGTAGATGAAGCGGTTGGTGAAATCGACCCCTTCCGGCAGCCCTTCGCCGCGGGCCAGCATATCGGCGATACGCTTGTGGGCAGCATCGCGGCCGGTAAGGATCTTGCCGGAGAGCAGCACGGTATCACCGCTCTTCCAGCTGGCCAGCTCGGCCTTGGTGATGCCATCGACGTTGACACGGCGCACGTTGCCACCCGCTTCACGGGTGATCTCCGGCCAGTCGCTCAGTTTCGGCGGCGTCAGCTCGGCGGGGCCTGAACCATCGAGTTCAAAGTGAACGTGACGGGTCGCGGCGCAGTTGGGGATCATCACCACCGGCTTGGAGGCGGCGTGAGTCGGCGCAGATTTCACCTTCACATCCAGCACCGTGGTAAGGCCGCCCAAACCCTGGGCACCGATCCCCAGCTTGTTGACCTTGTCGTAGAGTTCGACGCGCAGCTTCTCTTCAGTGGTTTGCGGGCCACGGGCGATCAGCTCCTGAATGTCGATGTGCTCCATCAGGGCCTCTTTGGCCAGCACCGCCGCTTTCTCGGCGGTACCGCCGATGCCGATGCCCAGCATGCCGGGTGGACACCAGCCTGCGCCCATGGTCGGCACGGTTTTCAGTACCCACTCGACGATATCGTCAGAGGGGTTGAGCATCACCATCTTGGATTTGTTCTCGGAGCCGCCGCCTTTGGCCGCGATGCTCACTTCCACCTTGTTGCCGGGGATCATGTCGATATGAACCACGGCAGGGGCGTTGTCTTTGGTGTTTTTGCGACTGCCGGCCGGATCGGCCAGCACGGAGGCGCGCAGCGGGTTGTCAGGATTGGTGTAGGCACGACGGGTCCCTTCGTCCACCATCTCCTGCACTGTCATGTCGGTGTCCCACTGGACTTGCATGCCGATCTTGACGAAACAGGTCACGATGCCGGTGTCCTGGCAGAGCGGACGATGACCTTCGGCGGACATGCGGGAGTTGATCAGGATCTGGGCCAGCGCATCTTTGGCGGCCGGGTTGGCCTCACGGTCATACGCCGCTTTGGCAGCCTGAACAAAATCCAACGGGTGGTAATAGGAGATGTACTGGAGGGCATCTGCGATAGAATCGATGAAATCCTGTTTTTTTATAATGCTCATATCATCCTCACTGGTCCTTGTCTCTGCCACGGAGCAGGGCAAGGGCTTCCATATGATGGGCCGTGCTGACGTGCTGGCTAAAAACTATCAACCAGCAAAAAACGAACGACACGGCAGTTTTTTCTTAAGTCACCGACACCTATGATACGCTTGCCCACCAGCACCGACTAGGGTTCGGGAACCAAACTGTTGCCTGTGTAACATAAAATGACGCCAACACTTCATATCCATCATCTAGACCATAGTGCTGAACTCCATCAGCTTTTTGCCCGCCTGCAACATCAGCCGTGGGCCATGTTGCTGGAATCGGCGGGACCACTCGGTACCGATAACGGCTTTGATATCATCACTGCCGATCCGCTGGCGACCCTCGAAACCCGCGGCGAAGTGACCACTCTGCGTATCGGGGCGAATATCAGCAAACACCACGAAGATCCCCTCGCCCTGCTGGCCCATACCCAGCAACAGCTGCTGGGGGAACTGGATCTGTGTGCCACTCACCTACCCTTTATTGGCGGCGCCCTCGGCCTGTTTGGCTATGATCTCGGCCGTCGCTTCGAGCGACTGCCAGTGCAGGCCGCCGCCGATATCGCGGTACCGGACATGGCGGTAGGTATCTACGACTGGGCGCTGCTGCGCAATGTGGCGACCGGCGACTGGCAGCTGGTGCACTGGGGGGATAAAGCAGGCCTTGCCAACCGGCTGGCCTGGCTTGAACAGCAGCAGGCCAAACCGGCCCCCTCTTTTGCCTTGCAGGGGTCGTGGCAGAGCAATATGAGCCGTGCCGAGTATGGCGAGAAGTTTGCCCGTATTCAGGAATACCTCGCTGCGGGGGATTGCTACCAGATCAACCTGACCCAGCGTTTCAGCGCCCCCTATCAGGGGGATGAGTGGCAGGCCTATTGTCTTCTGGCAACCGCCAACAAGGCCCCCTTCTCTGCCTTTATCCGCCTGCCGGAGAGCGCGCTGCTGAGCCTCTCCCCCGAGCGGTTCCTGCTGCTCGATGGCCGTCATATCGAAACCAAACCCATCAAGGGCACTCGCCCTCGCCACCCCGATCCGGCCATCGATCGGCAAGTCGCGCAGGAGCTGGCGCAGGCGGACAAGGACAGATCAGAGAATCTGATGATCGTTGATCTGCTGCGCAACGATATAGGTCGGGTCAGCCGGCCGGGCTCGGTCAGCGTGCCTCATCTCTTTGCGGTGGAGTCGTTTCCGGCGGTACATCATCTGGTCTCCACCATCCACGGTGAGCTGGATGCACGCTGGCAAGGAGTCGATCTGCTGCGGGCCTGTTTCCCGGGTGGCTCCATCACCGGCGCCCCCAAGATCCGCGCCATGGAGATCATCGAAGAGCTGGAGCCCAAGCGCCGCAATGCCTATTGCGGCAGCATCGGCTATCTCAGCCAGCATGGCCGGATGGATACCAGCATCTGCATTCGCACTCTGATCGCCGAAGCGGGTCGTCTGCACTGCTGGGCCGGTGGCGGCATCATCGCCGACTCCGACGCCGACAGCGAATATCAGGAGACCTATGACAAGGTCGCTCGCATCCTGCCGCCGCTGTCGGCGCTGTAACCCTCCCCACTGTCTGGCCAACGCAC
>NZ_QAJD01000062.1:0-19356 GCF_003061465.1 Aeromonas sp. HMWF017 | reverse complement strand
GTGTTGATCCCGGTGGTGATGCGCGATGAGGGGCTCAGCGTGTTATTGACCCGGCGCAGCCCACGGCTGCGTCATCATGGGGGGCAGATCAGCTTCCCCGGCGGGCGACAGGATCCCGGCGACGAAAACCTCATTGCCACGGCGCTGCGGGAGACCGAAGAGGAGCTCGGCATTCCGGCCCGGCTGATCGAAGTGATCGGCACCCTCAACCCGCTCAATACGGTGTCACGATTCGAGGTACTGCCGGTGCTGGGGCTGCTCGATGACAACTATCCCCTTATCCTGAGTCCGGATGAGGTGGATCACGCCTTCGAAGTGCCGCTGACCCATCTGCTGGATCGGCGCAACCACATCCCCCTGACCCTTTCCAGAGGGGGGAAAGCACACACCATCTACTGGATCCCCTGGCAACAGCACTTTATCTGGGGGGCTACCGCCAGCATGATTAACCAGCTAGCCCAGCATCTCGCCAGATAACAATTTACCTACATTTGACTGAGCGAGATTTAATCATTAACACTAAAATAACGTGACAATTGATAAACAATAATTGAATTTTTCTTGTTTTGATCACATTTCCATAAGAAAGTGCGGTTTTTCGTGCCGTAAAGATGAATTTGATCAACATTTTTGATTAGAAAAACCGTATCCTTGCGCCGACTTAATAAGAACCACACATTCGGGGTGAGATAGATGTCAAACACAGTCACTGGCACGCAGGGAGTTGCGGCGTCAACAGAGCAAGGGATCAGCTCTACTCAAACCACTCGTTGGGAAAAACGCGACTCTACCTGGGTCATCAGTCTGTTCGGGACCGCGGTTGGTGCGGGTATCCTGTTCCTGCCGATCAACGCGGGTATGGGCGGGTTCTGGCCGCTGGTCGTCATGGCGCTGCTGGTAGGTCCCATGACCTATCTGGCCCACCGTGGTCTGGCCCGCTTCGTCCTTTCCTCCAAAAAGCCAAACGCAGACATCACCGAAGTGGTGGAAGAACACTTTGGCGTGGGTGCCGGTAAATTAATCACCCTGCTCTACTTCTTCGCCATCTACCCCATCGTGCTGATCTACGGCGTGGGTATCACCAACACCGTGGAAAGCTTCATGGTCAACCAGCTGCAGATGAGTGCTCCGCCGCGCTGGATCCTCTCCATCGTGCTGATCATGGGCATGATGTCGGTGATGCTGGCCGGTGAAAAGCTGATGCTGAAAGTGACCGAGCTGCTGGTTTATCCGCTGATCGCCATTCTGGCCGGTATCTCTTTGTACCTCATTCCGGACTGGACCGGTGCCGCGCTGGAGCAAGTGCCCTCTGCCAAGGATTTCGCCACTACCCTGTGGCTGACCATTCCGGTACTGGTCTTCTCCTTCAACCACAGCCCGGCCATCTCCAGCTTCTCCCTTGCCCAGCGCCGCGACCACGGTGATCAGGCGGTCGAGAAAGCCGATGCCATCCTCAAGCGTACCGCCATGGTGCTGCTGGGCTTCGTGATGTTCTTCGTCTTCTCCTGCGTCATGAGCCTGACACCGGCCCAGCTGGCGGAAGCCAAGGCTCAGAACATCGCCGTGCTCTCCTATCTGGCCAACCAGCATGCCAGCCCCATCATCTCCTACTTCGGTCCGCTGGTTGCGTTCGTCGCCATCGTCTCCTCCTTCTTCGGCCACTATCTGGGTGCCCGTGAAGGTCTGAAAGGGATGATCGTGCAGAACATGCGCAAGTCCGGCAAAGAGCCGAACGCCAAGAAAGTCGAGATGTTCATTATCGCCTTCTTCATCCTGACCCTGTGGGGCACCGCCGTGGCTAACCCCTCCATCCTGGGCATGATTGAATCCTTGGGCGGCCCGATTATCGCCACCATCCTGTTCATCATGCCGATGTACGCCATCAAGCGCGTACCGGCCATGGCGAAGTATCAGGGCCATATCAGCAACGCCTTCGTTGCGACCATGGGGATGATCGCCATCTCTGCCATCCTCTATCAGCTGGTTGGTTAATCTCCGCGACCTGCTCTGATAGCAAAAAAGCCAGCCGAACATTCGGCTGGCTTTTTTTATCTCTGCACATCCTCTACCACCCCATCTGCTGGTCACCCGGACTCGTCATGGCGCCCGCGCGACCTTGACCAGCAACCGGTATGGAATAAATGCGCACTCTGTCACCCCACACCACGTCGATACGCCCCTGCGAAATATCCAACCTTTGCATCGCCCAGAGGTCTTTTCAAGGTGACGGGTATGCAACGGCTAATGCTGTTGCCCTCCCCATCTTTTGCAGAGAGAGACTGGCGTGTATCCAGACAAGGGAAACGGCAGGATCGAACTGCTGCTATCGAATAGACCGGAGACAAATAGACCAGAGACACACAGAGAGGAACTGCCACCAGCGCAAGGGAACTATCTAACATGAGGGCTGGATAACAAGCGGTGAGCGATACCAACACCGCCAGATATATCAAACATCAGCCAATGAACTTGCGACCGGCTCAAGCAGTGATGACGACATTGGCTCATAAAAAACGCCCTCCGAAGAGGGCGCAATATTATCGTGATGTAAACCGCTACCGGCTCACGCCTCGCTGCTGGGCAGCGCGGCAGGTTCCAGCAGGGTTTCATCTTCGGCCATGCAAGCCGCAGCGGTGAACAGCACATCGGTGGAGCTGTTAAGGGCTGTCTCGGCAGAATCCTGCAGCACGCCGATGATAAAGCCGACGGCCACTACCTGCATGGCGATGTCGTTGCCGATACCAAACAGGCTGCACGCCAGCGGGATCAGCAGCAAAGAGCCACCGGCTACACCGGACGCGCCACAGGCACTGATGGTGGCAACCACGGAGAGCAGCACGGCCGTTGCCAGATCCACTTCCATCCCCAAGGTATGTACCGCCGCCATGGAGAGTACTGTGATGGTGATGGCCGCCCCCGCCATATTGATGGTGGCACCCAGCGGGATGGAGACCGCATAGGTATCTTCCGGCAGACGCAGTTTTTCACACAGCGCCATGTTGACCGGAATGTTGGCGGCAGAGCTGCGGGTAAAGAAGGCGGTCACGCCGCTATCTTTGAGGCAGGTCAGCACCAGCGGATAGGGGTTGCGCTTGATCTTCCAGAACACGATCAGCGGGTTGACCACGAAAGCAATAAACAGCATGCAGCCGATCAGCACCACCAGCAGTTGGGCATAGCCAAACAGGGCGTCGAAGCCGGTCTCGGCCAGGGTCGAGGCCACCAGCCCCAGAATACCGAGCGGGGCGCAGCGGATCACCGCTTTCACTATGGTGGAGACACCGTGAGAGAGATCGGTGATCAGCACCTTGGTGCTCTCGTTGGCATGGCGCATGGCGATACCCAGACCAATGGCCCACGCCAGGATCCCGATATAGTTGGCATCCATCAGCGCCTTGACCGGGTTGGTCACCACGTTGAACAGCAGGGTCTGCAGCACCTCGGTGATCCCGCCCGGCGGGGTGATCTCGGCGGTGTTGGCGACCAAATGGAGGTTGGAGGGGAACAGGAAGCTGGCGACCACTGCGACCACGGCCGCAGAGAAGGTGCCAAACAGATAGAGCAGCAGGATCGGTCGCATGTTGGTCTTCTGACCCTGCTTGTGACCGATGATGGCCGCCATGACCAGTACGAATACCAGCAGCGGCGCCACCGCTTTCAGTGCGCCAACGAACAGACTGCCGAGCAGACCAGCCGTTTTCGCCCACTCGGGGGCAAACATCGCCAGCAAGATACCGAAAACCAGACCAACCAGGATCTGGCTGACCAGACTGGTGCTATTGACCAGCCGAAGGAGGGGGTGTTGTTGTGTCATCAAAAAAGTCCCTAAGCACCGTAGTGCATGAATCATGAGTCCTGTCTGCAACCACTCATCGGGAGACCCCTGTCGCCCGAATGTGGTGTCTGTGGCCAGCCTTCTGTCGGGCCGATCCGCCAGTCACCGGATTGCATGACGGAATATCCCATTCGCCATCTTTTTTTTCCAGAGACTCACCAAAAAATATCCCGTTTATATCACAAAAAACTGCAACAAAATCTCAACAGCAGCGCAACCACCCATTTTTGTACGTTTTATCGGCACTCTCTGCTCTCGACTTGGCAACCATTCCTGTGTCATCCGTGACCGGCGTCGCTGTGCTATCATCCCCCCTTTTGCCGCGGAGCCTTGCCATGATCCCATCCCTGCTCAACCAATACTTTGGTTTCTCCACACTCAGGCCAGGCCAGGAGGCGGTGATCAGCCGGGTGCTGGCTGGCCAGAGTGCCGCCGCCATCTTCCCCACCGGCTCCGGCAAGTCCCTCTGCTATCAGCTGCCCGCCCTCGCCCTGCCCCACCTGACCCTGGTGATCTCGCCGCTGCTGGCGCTGATGCACGATCAGCTCGCCTTCCTCAAAAGCAAGGGAATAAGCGCCGCCACCCTCGACTCGAGCCAAAGTCCGGAAGAGAGCCGCAGAGTGATGCAGCAAGCGCTGGATGGGCAGCTCAAGATCCTGATGATCTCGGTGGAGCGGCTCAAGAACGAGCGTTTTCGCCGCTTCATCGAACAAGTGCCGCTCTCGCTGCTGGTCGTCGATGAGGCGCACTGCATCTCGGAGTGGGGCCACAACTTTCGCCCCGACTACCTCAAGCTGCCGAGCTACCGCCATGACCTGAAGATCCCGCAGGTGTTGCTGCTGACCGCTACCGCCACACCAGCGGTTATTCAGGATATGCAGACCAAATTCGGCATCGAGCCTGAAGGAGTTGTAGTCACCGGTTTCTACCGTTCCAATCTTGATCTGGCGGTTATCCCCCTGGCGCCCGACGCGCGGGACGGCTGGCTCGGACGAACGCTAACGCAAGAGCCGGCGGCCCCCACCATCGTCTACGTCACCTTGCAGCACACCGCCGAAGCCTGCGCCGAGCAGCTCATTCGACAGGGGATCAACGCCCGCGCCTACCATGCCGGACTCGACTCGGCGCTGCGCAGCCAGATCCAGCACGACTTCATGGCTGGCAAGGTGGCTTGCATCGTCGCCACCATCGCCTTTGGCATGGGGATCGACAAAGCGGATATTCGGCGGGTCATTCACTACGATCTGCCCAAATCCATCGAGAACTACAGCCAGGAGATTGGCCGCGCCGGGCGGGATGGCCAACCATCACGCTGTATCGTGCTGGCCAACCAGAGCCAGCTGCCGGTGCTGGAGAATTTCGTCTACGGCGATACGCCGGATTTGAGTGCCATCCTCCAGCTACTTGCCCTCATCAAGCAGAGCGGGAGCGAGTGGGAATTCACTCTGCTGCGCCTCTCCAACGACACCAATATCCGCCAGTTGCCCCTTAAAACCCTGCTGGTCTATCTGGAGATGGCTGGCATCATCACCCCGGCCTACAGCTACTACGCCGACTACCGCTTCAAGTTTGTGCTGGATAAAGACGAGATAGTGACTCGCTTCAATCCGGATCGTCGCCAGTTTCTGGAGCAACTGTTCGCCTGCGCCCCGCAAGCGCGCAGCTGGTGCACCATGGACTTTGACGCCCTCTGGCAGGGCTATCAGGGAGAGCGACAGCGGGCCGTTGCGGCGCTCGACTACCTGCAACAGCAAGGCTGGATCGAGCTTGAAAGCAAACAGATGACCGAGGTCTACCGGATCACCCGTCAGGAATGGGATAACGAGCAGGAAGCAAAAGCCCTGCACGCCCTGTTCCTGCAAAAAGAACAGAGTGAGCTGGCCAGACTGCAAGCCATGCTCGACTTTTTCACCTCAAGTGAGTGCCTGAGCCACCGCCTCGCCCGCTATTTCGCAGATGGAGCTGCACCGGTTCATTGTGGCCACTGTTCGGTTTGTCGCAGCGAGGTGGCACATCTCCCGCCCCTACCCTCACTGACCATGCCAAACGAGGCGGGGATCCGCGCCTGGTGCGATCCGCTGATTGCCAAGACAGGTTCGGTGGATGCTCGTGTTCTGGCCCGTTTCCTGTGCGGCATCACCACACCGCTGACCAGCCGGGTCAAAGCCAAATCGCTAGCGGGCGCAGGCCAACTGGCCGCCCACCCGTTTGCCCGCGTCCTGGCGGCCGTGCAACAAACCTACCCTTGCTAGATGAGTGCTGGCGGCTTCAATAGCCACCAGCAGAAACAAGCGTTTACAGACACAGAAAAAGAAGACCCTCGCGGTTGCGAGGGTCAAGCCAACGGAAACGTGCTTAAACAGAGCTTGGTGAGGCAACAGTCAACTCTCTTGCTAAAGCGTCTTGCTGCTCACACATCGCCAATCTAGGGCACTCAATATGTAGCGTCAATGTAAAAATTAGAGCCAAAACTCCAAACAAAGTGATTTACGTTGACGTTCACGTAATGACATTCTCATCCATAACCCCGCCAACCCGCAGCCCCATTGCCTTTCGTCAAACCCCTTAATCTTTTCGCAATAAGTTCCCTCTTTCCCATAAACATTTATTTTTTATGTCTTTGACATTTACCTCACTATCGTGGCAAAAATAATTTAACAGTCAGTAACATAGCGGTGTTGTTGACTGACCCTCCCCGCACAAGGATCGGGCAGGTTTCTTCAGAATTTAACCTATCAACCGTGATGGATTACTGGAGTCTGTTGACTAGGCTTTAAAAGCGCACAACACAAAAGCAGTCATCCACTTTTTTCAGGGTAAGCGACTATAACGAGGGCAAAGTTATGGGCATATTCGAGCATTACCAACAGCGATATGAAAAAGCGAGAGAAGAGGAATATACCATCCAGGAGTTCCTGGATATGTGTAAGCAGGACAAAGCCTGCTACGCCTCCGCAGCCGAACGTCTGCTGACCGCCATCGGTGAGCCGGAGATGGTAGACACCTCAGCCAACCCCAGACTGAGCCGACTCTTCTCCAACCGCGTCGTGGCACGCTATCCCGCCTTCAAGGATTTCTACGGGATGGAAGAGGCCATCGAACAGATCGTCTCCTATCTCAAACACTCCGCCCAAGGGTTGGAGGAGAAGAAACAGATCCTCTATCTGCTGGGCCCCGTTGGCGGCGGTAAATCCTCGCTGGCAGAGAAACTCAAATCCCTGATGCAGAAGGTGCCCATTTATCGCATCAAGGGCTCACCGGTCAACGATCACCCCTTCTGCCTGTTCGACATCGAAGAGGATGGGGAGATCCTGGAAAAAGAGTACGGCATCCCGCGCCGTTACCTGCGTCCCATCATGTCCCCCTGGGTGGCAAAACGCCTGCACGAGTTTGGAGGCGACATCACCAAGTTCAAGGTGGAGAAGGTCAACCCCTCCATCCTCGATCAGATTGCCATCGCCAAAACGGAACCGGGTGATGACAACAACCAGGATATCTCCTCACTGGTCGGCAAGGTCGACATCCGCATGCTGGAGCACTTCGCCCAGGATGATGCCGATGCTTACTCCTACTCGGGTGCGCTGTGTAAAGCGAACCAGGGTGTGATGGAGTTTGTGGAGATGTTCAAGGCACCCATCAAGGTGCTGCACCCGCTGCTGACAGCAACTCAGGAGGGGAACTACAACGGCACCGAGGGGCTCTCCGCCCTCCCCTTTGACGGCATTCTGCTGGCCCACTCCAACGAATCCGAGTGGCAGCAGTTCCGCAACAACAAAAACAACGAGGCCTTCCTCGACCGGGTCTACATCGTCAAGGTGCCTTACTGCCTGCGCGTCTCGGAAGAGGTGAAGATCTACGAGAAGCTGCTGATCAACAGCGAATTGACCGAAGCCAAGTGCGCCCCGGGTACCCTCGAGCTGCTGGGCCAGTTCTCGGTGCTGTCACGGCTGAAAGAGCCGGAGAACTCCAGCATATACTCCAAGATGCGGGTCTATGATGGCGAAAGCCTGAAAGACACCGATCCCAAGGCGAAGAGCTATCAGGAGTATCGCGACTACGCAGGGGTAGACGAAGGGATGAATGGTCTCTCTACCCGCTTTGCGTTCAAGATCCTCTCCCGCGTCTTCAACTTCGACCACGCGGAAGTGGCCGCCAACCCAGTACACCTCTTCTATGTGCTGGAGCAGCAGATCGAGCGCGAGCAGTTCCCGCAAGAGCTGCACGATCGCTACCTTGAGTTCATCAAGGGCTATCTGACCCCGCGCTATGTGGAGTTCATCGGCAAGGAGATCCAGACCGCCTATCTCGAGTCCTACTCCGAGTACGGTCAGAACATCTTCGATCGCTACGTCACCTACGCCGACTTCTGGATCCAGGATCAGGAGTACCGTGACCCCGAAACCGGCCAGCTGTTTGATCGGGCTTCGCTCAACAGCGAGCTGGAGAAAATTGAAAAACCCGCCGGGATCAGCAACCCGAAAGATTTCCGTAACGAAATCGTCAACTTCGTGCTGCGTGCCCGGGCCAACAATGCAGGCCGTAACCCCAACTGGACCAGTTACGAGAAGCTGCGCACCGTGATCGAGAAGAAGATGTTCTCCAACACGGAAGAGCTGCTGCCGGTTATCTCCTTCAACAGCAAAACCTCGGCCGAGGAGCAGAAGAAGCACGATAACTTTGTCGAACGGATGATGGAGAAAGGCTACACCCGTAAACAGGTGCGACTGCTCTCCGAATGGTATCTCAGGGTACGCAAGTCATCCTGACCCTGACTGTTCAAGGGGGAGTTATGGCGCATTTTATCGACCGCAGGCTCAACGGCAAAAACAAAAGCGCTGTCAATCGGCAGCGCTTCATTCGCCGCTACAAGAAGCAGATAAAACAAGCGGTCTCGGATGCTGTCTCCAAGCGCAGCATTCAGGACGTAGACAAGGGCGAGAGCATCAGCATCCCGACCAAGGATATCGGCGAGCCCCATTTTCATCAGGGGCACGGCGGTAAACGGGAGATGGTGCATCCCGGCAATGATCAGTTCGTCTCCGGCGACAAGATTGACCGCCCCAAAGGAGGGGGCGGTGGACAGGGTTCCGGCGAGGGACAAGCATCCAATCAGGGGGAAGGAGCGGACGATTTCGTGTTCCAGATCTCCAAGGATGAGTATCTCGATCTGCTGTTTGAAGATCTGGAGCTGCCCAGGCTGCAGAAAACCCAGCTCAATCAGCTGATGGAAGTCAAAACTTACCGTGCGGGCTACACCTCCAACGGGGTGCCTGCCAACATCAACGTGGTGCGTTCCCTGCAAAATTCGCTGGCACGTCGCATGGCGCTGCAAGCAGGCAAGAAACGCCAATTGCATGAACTGGAAGATCGGCTGGCTCTGCTGGCTACCGATCCCAACGAACACTTTGCCGAAATCGCCCTGCTCGAGAAAGAGATCAGGGAGCTGAAACGACGGATCGACGCGGTGCCGTTTATCGATACCTTCGATCTCAAGTTCAACAACTTCGTCAAACGGCCCGTCCCTTCCAGTCAGGCGGTGATGTTCTGTCTGATGGACGTCTCGGGCTCCATGGATCAGGCCACCAAGGAGATGGCCAAGCGTTTCTATATCCTGCTCTATCTGTTCCTGAGCCGGACCTACAAGAACGTCGAGGTGGTCTATATCCGCCACCATACCCAGGCCAAGGAGGTGGACGAACACGAGTTCTTCTACTCCCAGGAGACCGGCGGCACCATCGTCTCCAGCGCCCTCAAGATGATGAATGACATCATCAACGAGCGTTACCCCGCCAACCAGTGGAACATCTATGCGGCGCAGGCGTCGGATGGTGACAACTGGGCCGATGACTCGCCGCAATGCAGGGAGATCCTGGCGCGGGACATCATGCCAAGGGTGCGGTACTACTCCTACATCGAGATCACTACCCGTGCCCACCAGACCCTGTGGCACGAATATGAGTCGGTAGCCAGCCAGTTCCCCCACTTTGCGATGGAGCACATTCGCAAGGTCGAGGATATCTATCCGGTGTTCCGCGAGCTGTTCAAGAAACAAGCGGCGTGAGGAGGTCACATGATCGAAACAGAAAAACGTGTAGCGCCACTGGATGACGGACCAGACTGGAACTTCGAGCTGCTGGAGACCTATCACCAGGAGATCGCTCGGGTCGCCCGTTTCTACAAGCTGGACACCTACCCCAACCAGATCGAGGTGATCACCGCCGAGCAAATGATGGATGCCTACTCCAGCGTCGGCATGCCTATCGGCTATCAGCACTGGTCGTTCGGCAAGCGCTTTATCCATACCGAGCGCAACTACAAGCGCGGCCAGATGGGGCTGGCCTACGAGATCGTCATCAATTCCGATCCCTGCATCGCCTACCTGATGGAGGAGAACACAATGCCGATGCAGGCACTGGTGATGGCACACGCCTGCTACGGTCACAACTCCTTCTTCAAGAACAACTACCTGTTCAAGGCGTGGACCGATGCCTCTTCCATCATCGACTACCTGCTGTTTGCCAAAAAATACATCACCGAGTGTGAAGAGAAGCACGGCATCGAGGCGGTGGAACAGCTGCTCGACTCCTGCCATGCCCTGATGAACTTCGGGGTGGATCGCTACAAGCGTCCCCAGAAGATCTCCATGGCCGAGGAGAAGCGGCGTCAGAAGGCACGGGAAGACTATCTGCAGACTCAGGTCAACGAGCTGTGGCGAACCCTGCCCAAGCAGCATAAAGCCGCTGGGGTGGAAGACAGGCGCTACCCCGCCGAGCCCCAGGAGAACATTCTCTATTTCATCGAGAAGAATGCCCCCCTGCTGGAGCCCTGGCAGCGTGAAGTGGTGCGAATAGTGCGCAAGATAAGCCAGTATTTCTATCCGCAAAAGCAGACCCAGGTGATGAACGAGGGGTGGGCCACCTTCTGGCACTACACTATCCTCAACCACCTCTATGACGAGGGCAAGCTGAGCGATCGCTTCATGATGGAGGTGCTGCACAGCCACACCAACGTGGTCTATCAACCGGCCTACAACAGTCGCTACTACTCGGGGATCAACCCCTATGCGCTGGGGTTTGCCATGTTTACCGACCTGCGCCGCATCTGTGAGAACCCGACCGAGGAGGACAGATACTGGTTCCCCGATTACGCTGGCAGCAACTGGGTGGATACACTGCATTTTGCCATGCAGAACTTCAAGGACGAGAGCTTTATCAGCCAGTTCCTGAGTCCCAAGGTAATGCGCGACATGAAGCTGTTCGCCATTGATGACGATGATCTGAAGAACTATCTGAAGGTCTCCGCCATCCACAATGACGAGGGTTACCGTCAGGTGCGCAATACCCTGTCGGCCCAATACAACCTCAGCAATCTGGAACCCAATATTCAGGTGTACAACGTCGCCGTGAAGGGGGATCGCTCCCTCACCCTGCGCTATGTGCCCCACAACCGCATACCCCTTGGCGACTCACGCCATGAGGTGCTCAAACACCTCCATCAGCTGTGGGGGTTTGATGTAGTGCTGGAGCAGGATAACGGCGAGCTGCCGCCCGATATCATAGGTCGTTGCCCGGAGCGCAAACCGGGGATCTGACCCGTGACCCGATATCTCGACGGCCCACTTCGGTGGGCCGTTTTTTATCAGCTTTCGCCTCTACCAGCATCATCGCAGCACAACCCGAACAAACCACAACATTGAAAGAGGCCCGCATGGGGTGCGGGCCTCTTTGCCTTGCGGTCACTCTTTAGTGGTTATCAGTAAAAGGTCTGCTGCTCTGCGGCCATCGCCTTGAGACGGGCACAGGGTGCAAACCGATCGCCATGGCGCTTCAGGTAATACTCCAGACGGCCAACCAGATGATCAATCCCGAGCGTGTCCATGTAGCGGAACGGGCCGCCAAGGAATGGCGGGAAGCCGATACCGAAGATGGCGCCGATATCGCCATCACGGGCCGAGGCCACCACACCGCTATCCAACGCCATGGCCGCTTCGTTGAGCATCAGCAACACGCAGCGCTCGGCGATCTCCTGACGAGCTAGCTTGGCAGACGGCTTGATGCCGAGCACGCCATAGACACTCTCGTCCACCGTCTTCTTGCCCTCTTTGCCAGTCAGCTTGTTGCGCGGTGCTGCCTTGCCATAGAGATAGAAGCCCTTGCCGTTCTTGCGTCCCTTGCGATCATTTTGCAGCAGTTTGTCGAACGCCTTGGGCGCCTGGAACTGCTCGCCGCCCAGCTCTTTCTCGAGGATGGGGGAGATCTTGGCGCCCACATCGATCCCCACCTCATCGAGCAAGGTGATGGGGCCAACCGGGAAGCCAAAGTCCAGCAGCGCGCTGTCCAGCACCTCCACTGGCTCCCCTTCCAGCACCAGTCTTGCCGCCTCGTTCATGTAGGGCGCCAGGATGCGGTTGACGTAGAAACCGGCTTCGTCCTTCACCACGATGGGGGTTTTGCCCTGGGCACGGGCAAAAGCCAAAGTGGTCGCGACCGTCTCGGCACTGGTGCCAGCGTGGGGGATGATCTCCGCCAGCGGCATCTTGTCCACCGGGCTGAAGTAGTGCAGCCCCACGATCCGCTCCGGATGCGCCGCCTCTGCTGCAATCTGGTTGATGGGCAGGGAGGAGGTGTTGGAGGCAAACACTGTGTATTCACCACACTCACGCTCCACATCCTTCACCATCTGGTGCTTGAGCGCGAGATCTTCAAACACCGCCTCCACCACCATGTCGACCCGGTGGAAACCGGAGTAGTCGAGGGTGCCGGTCAGCAGGCTCATCTGTTTCTCAAGCTCGCTGCGCAGGATGTGACGGCGTTTGAGCTTCTTGGCCAGAATGTCATAGCTGTAGCGCATGGCATTGCCGATCCCGCTGCTTGCCACATCCTTGATCCGCACCGGTACGCCCGCCTTGGTGGCGGTGACGAACGCGATGCCGCCGCCCATCAGACCACCGCCCAGCACGGCGGCATGGGCCACCTTGCGCGGCTCGGCCCCTTGATAGGTAACCTCTTTCTTCATCTCGGTGGTGGCAAAGAAGATGGAGCGCAGGGCGGCAGACTCAGCAGTCATCACCAGCTCACCAAAGTGGCGGGATTCGGCGGCCAGACCGGCCTTCATCCCCTCCTCCACGCCGATGCGCACTACGTCCAGGATCCGCTCCGGCGCCGGATAGTTGCCGCGGGTCTTGGCTTTCACCCCCTTGCTGGCCTGATCGAACAGCACCTTGCGACCCAGTTTGTTGGTCTCCAGCACCTTGCCCTGCAGATCCCGTTTCAACTGATGGCGCGGTTTGCCCTTCTTGGCCAGCTTGATAGCAGCATCCAGCAAGATTGACGGCGGCACCACATCGTCCACCAGCCCCAATTTCTTGGCCTGTTTGGCCCGAACCTGCTTACCGGTCAGCATCAGATCCAGCGCCTTGGCCACCCCGATAAGGCGCGGCAGGCGCTGGGTACCGCCAGAACCCGGCAGCAGACCGAGCTGAACTTCCGGCAATCCCAGCACAGATTTGCCGTGATCGGTCACCACCCGACCATGACAGGCCAGCGCCAACTCCAGCCCGCCTCCGAGGCAGGGGCCGTGAATGGCGGCGATCACCGGAATGGTCAGCCCCTCGATCTCGGCAAAGATCTCCTGCCCTTCTCGTGACAGGGTCTCGGCATCCTTGGCACTGGTGCAGGCGGCCAGCATGGTGATATCAGCACCAGCGATGAAGGAGTCCTTCTTGCCGGAGGTGATCACCAGACCGATCAAATCCTTGTTGCGTTTTACCTCGTCCAGTACGGAGCGGATCTCCTCGACAAAGGCGGCCTTGAGAGTATTCATGCTCTCGCCCGGCACATCCATGGTGAGGATGCCGATGCCATCTTTGCGAACATCCAGGGAAAAAGTCTTAGCGCTCATTATTCAACCTCCAACACCATAGCCACGCCCAATCCACCCGCCGCACAGGCGGTGTTGAGCCCCAGTCCCCCGCCGCGACGACGCAGCTCGTGCAGGGTCTGGGTGATCATCCGCGCACCGGTCGCGGCAAAGGGATGGCCATAGGCCAGCGAACCACCGAGGACGTTGAACTTCTCCATGTCCACCTCGCCGATGGCCTGATCGCGGCCCAGCTTGTCACGGGCAAACTCGTGGCTGGCAAACATCTTGAGGTTGGCCAGAGTCTGGGCGGCAAAGGCTTCGTGCATGTCGATCAGGGTCAAATCGCTGAGCGTGATGCCGGCTCTGTCCAGCGCCAGCGGCGTGGCATATGAAGGACCCATCAGCATGTCTTGCCAGACATCAATGGCCGAGAAGGCGAAGCTGCGGATATAACCAAGCGGCTCGAGGCCCAGCTCTTTCGCCCGACCTTCGCGCATCAGCAACACTGCGGCGGCGCCATCGGTCAGCGGCGTGGCGTTGGCCGCAGTCACTGTGCCATGAACCCGGTCAAACACCGGCTTGAGCTTGGCGTAGCTCGCCAAGTCCGAGCTTTCACGGATATTGTTGTCCCGCTCCAGCGGTGACTTGTAAGGCGGTACATGGGCAGTAAACACCTCGCCGCTGAGCTTGCCATCAGCCCAAGCCTGCGCGGCCAGGGTGTGGGAGCGATGAGCCAACGCATCTTGCACCTCGCGGCTGATCTGGTGGCTCTTGGCCATCTGCTCGGCGGTCTGCCCCATGGAGAGGCCAGTGGAGTATTCCGCCACCGCAGGCGGCACCGGCAGCAGATCCTTGACCCTCAATGTCCGCAGAATATTGAAGCGCTGCTGCAGATTGCGCGCCTTGTTGAGATCCACCAGGGCGCGAGCCAGCTTCTTGCTCACCCCGATAGGCAACACGGAGGAGGAGTCAGCACCGCCGGCGATGGCGATGTCTACGGTACCGGCCATGATGGATTCGGTGACGTTGGCCACCGCCTGAAAACTGGTGGCGCAGGCGCGGGAGACGCTATAGGCATCGGTATTGACGCTCATGCCGGTACCGAGCACGATCTCGCGGGCAATATTGGGGGCTTCCGGCATCTGAACCACCTGACCAAACACCAGCTGGTCGATAAGCTTGGGATCGAGATCGGTACGGGCGAGCATCTCGCTCACCACCAGTTTGCCGAGATCGACTGCAGGCACGCCATGAAAGGCGGTAGCCTGCTTGGCAAAGGGGGTACGCAGCCCCGCCACGACGGCAATCCGTTCGCCCTGGCGAGTCGTCAGTTTCAATGGCTGTTTCATCCTGGCTCCTTGGTTTAAAAGGCAGAGGTCTGACCTCATTGCGCCACATCTTAACAATCCAATCACAAGTTTCATACAGCTGATTGAAACTAAATTAAGCGCGGCAAGGCCCCTTTGCTCGCCCTTGGGAAGCAACTGGAGTATAAAAAGATCAACTTCCATAAAAACAACGGGTTTATCGCATGGCAGCGGCCGAGTTCAGAGCACTTAGGGACTATCTTGGCAGTCAGGTCCTGGGGCAGGAGGAGCTAATAGAAGGGCTCCTGATTGCCCTGTTATGTGAAGGACATGTGTTAATCGAAGGGGACCCTGGGCTGGCCAAAACCCGCGCCGTCAAGGCGCTCGCCGGCGCCGTCGAAGGGCGCTTTGCCCGTATCCAGTTCACCCCCGACCTGCTTCCCGCCGATCTCACCGGTAGCGAGGTGTTTCACCCGCAGGATGCCAGTTTTGTTTTCCAGCCAGGCCCCCTCTTCAACCATCTGGTGCTGGCAGACGAGATCAACCGGGCGCCGGCCAAGGTGCAATCAGCGCTGCTGGAGGCCATGGCCGAACACCAGATAACCGTGGGCAAAAAGAGCTGGCGGCTGCCACCTCTCTTTATGGTCGCCGCCACCCAGAATCCCATCGAGCAGGAGGGAACCTATCCCCTGCCGGAGGCCCAGCTCGACCGCTTTCTGCTCAAGCTGATGGTGGATTACCCGAGCCCCACCATGGAGCTCGCCATCTTGCAGCTCAACGCCAGCGGCGAACAACTTGGCGCGGCGCCAGTGACTTTGAGTCAGACCAGCTTGCAACGTGCTCGCAGCGAAGTGCTGGCGGTGACCATGCAAAGCCGACTGGAGCACTATCTGGTGGAGTTGGTCTGCGCCACTCGCCCGGGCAGCGGCCTGTGCCCTGCCCTTGAGCCATTGATTGCCGTGGGGGCCAGCCCCCGCGCCACGTTGGGGCTGGCTCGCTCTGCCCGTGCCCGTGCCTGGCTTGCCGGACGAGATTATGTGCTGCCGGAAGATATCCAGCTGCAAGCCTATCCGGTGCTGCGCCACCGCCTTATCCCCAGCTATCAGGCACTGGCCGACAATCTGGATAACGATATCCTGATCGCTCAACTGCTGGATCAGGTGCCATGCCCCTAGAACCCGGTCTGCATCCCGATATCGCCCTGTCGCTGCCACGGCTGCTCAATATCCGGCTCTGGGCCAATGCCAGAGCTAAGCCGATAACAGGCCGAAGCAGCAGCGAACGCGGCAAACCGGGCCGCTCTCCCGGACTCACATTTCGGGAGCTGCGCGCCTATCAGGCTGGTGACGAGGTACGCCATATCGACTGGCGAGTGACGGCGCGCCTCGGTCGTCCCTATACCCGCCTCTATAGCGAGGAGCTCGATCAGGCGCACTGGCTGCTGCTCGATCTCTCTCCCGCCATGTATTTCGGCTCCACGCTGCAGCTCAAGGCGCGTCTGGGATGCGAGCTGGCAGCAGCCCTGATCTGGCAAGGGGAGAAGCAGCACAACACCCTGATCTGCCACGGGCTTATCCCCCATCACCAGAGCCAGCGCGGCAGCGTGCTGCCTCTGCTCGAATCCCTCTGCCATCACTATCAGCAAGGGCTGGCCCGCCGGGCGATTTCTCACTCGCTGGCCGACACCTTGTCCGGCGTGAAGCTGCCTCACGGTGCCAAGCTGACGATCATCACCGATCACAGACCCTGCGAGTCTGTGCTCTGTCAGCAATTGCAACTGCTCTCCCGCCGCCACGATATTCACTATTGGCAGATCCGCGACCCCCTCGAGGCAGCCCTTCCCCCTGACGGCCAGCTGCCAGTGACTATCGATCGGCCAGGGCAGCACTATCAGGGCTGGCTGGATGGGGGCCATGCCGGTTTCTCCCACCGCTACCGACAAGCTGCCGAGCAGCAGCTGGCCTACGGCAAGCAGTTGCTGTTGCCATTGGTGCAGCGCCTCTACCTGCTCGATAACAGCCAGACGCTGCAACAGCAGTGGCAGGAGGGGTTATGTCATCAGGGATGAACTCCTCCACCGACGTCGACATTACCAGCCCAGCCTCCGATGCCATCACTCCGCAGCTGGCCGCCCTGATGCGAGACATCCACCCGGGGGCGGATCTGATTGAACAGAGTCTTGACCCCAGGGTGCAGGCGCTACTGTGGCTATTGGTCACAGGGTTATTGCTGCTGCTGATCGTCCTGATTGCCCGCAGGGTGATACGTTACCGCCACTGGTGTCGTCAGCTGGAGGGAGATCCGGCACTGCTGGTGGCACGCATACAGGAGGCCCTGCGTCATGAAGCACTGCAACGCTGGCCCGAGGCGCGCCAGCTGCAGGGAGAGACGTGGCTCGCCTTCGTCGATCGTCACGGCGGCAGCGATTTCAGCCAGTTCTCGTCTCACTGGAGCAGTTGGCTCTATGGCAGCCAGAAGCCGAGCAGCGAGCAGAGCGAACAGCTTCGGCAACATTATCGCCGCTGGGGTCAGACCCTCTTCTTGCAACGCTCTCCCCGCTCGGGGCGTAAAGCCGCACGGAGGCATTCATGATCCTGGCCTGGCCATGGTTTGCGCTGGCGCTGGTGCTGCCCTTGCTGGTGCGATTCGGCTTGCCGCCCCTGCGCCGCGGTTATCTGGCTCATCCCGGGTTTGCGCTGCTGCGCCCTCAGGCCGGATTGCCGCTCTGGCGGGCCATGCTGCTCTGGTGCGCTCTTATTCTCACCCTCTGCCGCCCCCAGTGGTGGGGGGAACCGGTGATCCAATATGAAGGGAGTCGGGATCTGCTGCTGGCAGTGGATCTGTCAGACAGCATGCGCACCCCTGATATGCTCGATAACGGCGAGCAGCAAGCTCGGTTGACGGCGGTGCGCCAGCAGATCAAGGCGCTGATTGCCAAACGGGCCGGAGACAGGGTGGGCCTCATCGTATTTGCCGATCACGCCTACCTGCTCTCTCCCCTCACTCAGGAGATCCCGGCGCTGTTGACCTTGAGCGACGAGCTCGATTTTGATCTGGTCGGCCGAACCACCGCCCTTGGCGAAGCCATCCAGCTGGCACGTCAGCATGGGGATCCGGGTCGCCCCACCGCCCTGCTGCTGGTCACTGATGGCCGCAATACCGCAGGCAGTGCCGACCCACTGCAGGAGGCCAAACTCGCCGCAGCGCAGGGAATACGGATCTACACGCTGGGGGTCGGGGCCGATCCCGATACCTTTATCCAACCCTACGATGAGGCGGGCAGCGGTCAGGCCGATCCCAGCAGCGAACTGGACGAACCGCTCCTGAAAGAGCTGGCAAAAACAGGACAGGGGCGCTATTTCAGGGCGCGAACCCAAAGCGATCTCGATGCCATCAACGCGACTCTCAATGCCCTTGAACCTGCCCCCATGCCGATTGCCCAGTACCAGCCGGTGATCGAGCTCTACCCCTGGCCGTTGGCACTGCTTTGTGGCTTGTTGCTTCTGCCGTCAGGGCACGGCAGGCTGGAGTTTCGCATGGTGCGTAGCTGGCTGACACGAGGTGCACGCAGATGGAGCTGATCTTGCTCCGCCCCCTGTGGCTGATCGCACTCATCCCCTGGCTCTGGCAAGGGTGGCACCGTCGTCGCCGGCCCCCGCTGCTCGCACCAGCGATGCAGGCTTATCTGCTGCCAGCATCCCGTCCTCAGCGCCCCTGGCTCTGGCTGGCAACCCTGCCCGTGATTTTGGCCCTGAGTGGACCGGCACTGCGCGGTGAGCTGCAACAGCAGCCTGCAGCACCGCTCGATATCTGGCTACTGGACTTGTCACGCTCGATGACCGCCACCGATCTCAAACCGGATCGGGCAACCCGGGTCAGATGGCAATTACAGCAGCTGCTGAGCCGCGCCAAGGGCGAACGCATTGCGCTGATCCTCTACGCAGGCGATGCCTACCTCGCCATGCCGCCAACCCGGGATCATCAAGCCCTTTCGCTGCTACTGCCCGACTTGCGCCCCGATATCATGCCGCTGCAGGGCAGCAACCCGGCACGGGCGGTGGAACTTGCCATAAAGCAGCTGGCCCCTGGAGAACAAGCGCGTCTGCTGCTGATCACCGACGACCTCACCCAGAATCAGATGACCAAAATCGCCGCCCTGTGGCCCTGCCAGCAACGCCTTCTTTGCCGCGACACCCAGTCGGCACGCCTCGATATTCTGCTTGCCAGCAGCGGTCAACCGGCCCCGATGCCCGCCATTCCGGCCAATGAGTTGGGGTTTGCCACCCGCATGCCCGCGCAGTTGCCCGCCCCCGATAGTCAGGCCATTGCCGCACTGGCCAATCGCCTCGGCGG
>NZ_QAJD01000061.1:32578-51119 GCF_003061465.1 Aeromonas sp. HMWF017 | reverse complement strand
ACCCGGGTGCTGGCCCACGGCAGCGAGCTGGCCAGCAGATGGTGGCTGACGTGGAGCACTGGGCGGCCGTCGATAAGACGCTGGCGGCGAATTTCATACAGCGGCGTAAATGGCTCCAGCCCCATCCAGCGGCAGAGTTCGCTGCTGGCCAGCTCGCTGCCGTGGGCCAGCACCCGGGTTTCGGCGGTGCGCTGTTGCTCGCCGATCCACTGGTGAAAGTGGGTGTGGATGGCGGGATCGTAGGTGAGGCGGGGCGGGGCCACGAACCAGCCGCGTCGCTCGGCCCGATAGATAAGGCCATCCGCTTCGAGGCTGGAGAGCGCCTCCTTGATGGTGATGCGGGTAGTGGCGAATCGCTCGCTCAGGGCTCGTTCGGCGGGCAGCTGCTGCCCCGCCGCCAGCTGGCCGCTGCCGATATAGCGGCGCAGGGTCTGGCAAATCTGTTCGCACTTGGAGGATGAGCGGCCATCGGCCATGCTCTGTTCGTTCACTCTCTGCTCGCTCAATTTCGGCTCGGTCACACTCTTGTCCCTGTCGCTTATTCAGAAGGCGGATGACTGGCCAATCCCTTACTGGAATAGTCCAGCCTCACTCGGGTTCAGAGTTGTAACCGCTGTGGATGACAGCGCCATGACAGGGTGATTGTCATCAAACTGCCATTAAAGCGCCCCGCCACCGTCATAATTCCCCTCTAGCATCCCTCTCGAACCTTAACTGACCTAGTCCAGAGGGATGGGATGATGAAAAGCGTGATCGCAAGTGCACTGGCCATGGTGGCCATCAGCCAACCGTTGTTTGCTACAAATAGCTATGCAGCCGAAAATATCGCGGATCTCGAAAAGGCCGCCCGCGGTGAAGGCCAGCTCCACAGCATCGGCATGCCCGACAGCTGGGCCAACTGGAAGGATACCTGGCAGCAGCTGGGCAGCATCTACGGCATCAAGCATCAGGATACCGACATGAGCTCGGCGCAGGAGATCGCCAAGTTCGCCGCCGAGAAGGCCAATGCCACCGCCGATATCGGTGACGTGGGAGGCGCCTTCGGTCCGGTTGCGGTCAAGCAGGGGGTCACCCAGCCCTACAAACCCTCCACCTGGGCTGATATTCCCAACTGGGCCAAGGACGCCGACGGTCACTGGATGCTGGCCTATACCGGCACCATCGCCTTCCTGATCAACAAGGATCTGGTCAAGGCAGCCCCCACCAGCTGGCAATCCCTACTGGGTGGCGACTACAAGGTGACCCTGGGTGATGTGGGCGTTGCCTCGCAGGCCAACAACGGCGTGCTGGCGGCGGCCTATGCCACCGGTGGCAGCGAGAAGAATCTCAAGCCCGCCCTGGAGTTGTTCGGCAAGCTGGCCCAGCAGGGTCGTCTCTCCCTGAACGATCCCACCATCGCCAACATCGAGAAGGGCGAGGTAGAAGTGGGTGTGCTGTGGGATTTCAACGCATTGAACTACCGCGATCAGATTGACCCCAAGAAGTTTGATGTGGTGATCCCGAGCGACGGCTCAGTCATCGCCGGTTACACCACCATCATCAACAAATGGGCCAAAAACCCCAACGCCGCCAAGCTGGCGCGGGAATACATCCTCTCCGATGCCGGTCAGATCAACCTGGCCCGTGGCTACGCCCGCCCGATCCGCAGCAACGTTGCGCTGCCGGATGACGTGAAGGCCAAGCTGCTGCCGGCCGAGCAGTATGCCAAGGCCAAGCCGGTGCAGGATCACGCCGCCTGGGAGCAGAGCTCCAAGGCCCTGCCGCGTCAGTGGCAAGAGAACGTCATGATCTACATGCAGTAAGGAGCGGCCAGTGCAACACAAGGTGATAGTGGTACTTGTGGATGGCCTCTCTGCCGGGGTAGCCCATGGGATGGGCTACCTCGCAGGCATGGTGGAGGCGGAGCGTGGCCTCTATACGACCCTCAGCTGCGCCCTGCCATCCCTCTCCCGGCCCCTCTACGAGTGCATCCTGACCGGCGTGCCGCCGGTGGTGAGCGGCATCACCCACAACGGGGTGAGTCGCCTCAGTCTGCATGACTCCATCTTCCATCTGGCCCGCGCCGCGGGTAAACGCACCGCAGCGGCGGCCTACCATTGGGTGAGCGAACTCTACAACAAGAGCCCCTGGCTGGCGGCCCGCGATCGCTTTACTCACGACGAGCAGTTGCCCATTCAGCACGGCAGCTTCTACTGGGATGACAACTATCCCGACAGCCATCTGCTGATGGATGGGGAATGGCTGCGCAGCCAGTACGATCCCGATTTTCTGCTGATCCACCCGATGGGGGTGGACGATGCGGGCCACAAGTTTGGCTTCGACTCCCGCCAGTACCGCAATCAGGCGCGCCGCATGGACAGCCTGCTGGCCGATCTGCTGCCCCAGTGGTTGGCGGAGGGGTATCAGGTGGTAGTCACCTCGGATCATGGCATGAACAACGACCTGAGCCACGGCGGCACCCTGCCTGAAGAGCGCACCGTGCCGCTCTGGATGTTTGGCGATGCCTTCGTCGAGCGCTGGCCGGATGGGGTAGTGATCGCCCAGACCCAGCTCTGCGCCCTGATGGCCGATCTGCTGGGCATCCCCCACGGCAAGCCGGCAGCGCCACCGTTGCTCAAGGCCGCCTTTATGCGCGAGGTGCACTGATGATGCCTGCCACCACCGAGCTCCTGGTGGATCAACCCGTGGCCACCAAGCACAAGGTGCGCCGCCACTGGCTGCCCGCGCTGGTGCTGCTGCCGTTTATCCTCTTGATGATCCTGTTCCAGCTTGCCCCCATGGTGTGGGTGCTGGTGGGCAGCTTTCAGACCCCAGATGGCTGGGGCCTCGACTACTACCGGGAGATTTTGAGCTCCCCCTTCTACCTGCAATCGTTCGGCAACTCGTTGCGCATTGCCGGTATCGCCAGTCTGGCGGGGCTTGCCATCGGTACTCTCGGGGCGGCGGCGCTGCGCCACAGCGGCGAGCGGGTCAAGCGGGTGCTGCTGGCCTTCGTCACCATGACCGGCAACTTCAGCGGGGTGCCGCTGGCATTCGCCTTCATCATCATCCTCGGCATCAATGGTGCAGTGACCCTGCTGCTGAAATCCTGGGGACTGATCGACGGCTTCAACCTCTACTCGGGGTCGGGCCTTATCCTCATCTACACCTACTTCCAGATCCCCCTTGCCCTGCTGCTGCTCTACCCGGCGTTCGATGCGCTGCAGGATGAGTGGCCGCAGGCTGCGGCGCTGCTCGGTGCGAGCAAGGGGCAGTATGTGTGGCACGTGGCGCTGCCGGTGCTGACGCCTGCGCTGCTCGGCACCCTGATCATCCTGTTTGCCAACGCGGTGGGGGCCTATGCCTCCGCCTACGCCCTCACCACCGGCAACTTCAATCTGGTGACCATCCGGGTGGCCAGTCTGGTCTCCGGCGATATCTTCCTCGAGCCCAATATGGCGGCGGCGCTGGCGGTGATCCTGATGGTGCTGCTGGGAGTGGTGACGGCCGCCAACCAGTGGCTGCTGAAAAAGAGCTATGTGAACAAGGGGCAATCCCATGCATGATTTGACGCCGCGCTGGCCCAAGTGGGTGCTGGGTGGGCTGGTCGCCACCCTGCTGCTGCCGCTGTTGGCCACGTTTCTCTACTCCATCTCCACCCGCTGGGGGGCGACCCTGCTGCCGGATGGCTTCACCCTCGACTGGTATCTCAAGCTGTGGGGCGATCCGCGCTTTCTGGCGGCCTTTGGCCGCAGCCTCCTGGTCTGCTTCGCCACCCTGCTGCTGGGGACCCTGGTGCTGGTGCCGACCGTGCTGGTGGTGGCTTACTACTTCCCCAAGCTGGATCCCTGGATGAACCTGTTGATCCTGCTCCCCTTTGCGGTGCCGCCAGTGGTCTCGTCGGTGGGGTTGCTGCAGATCTATGCCGATGGCGTTCTGCCCATTATCGGCACACCGTGGATCCTGATCGGCACCTGGTTCACCGTGGTGCTCCCCTTTATGTACCGGGCGCTGGCCAACAGCCTGCAAGGGGTACCGCTCAGGGATTTGATGGATGCTGCCCATCTGCTGGGGGCAAGTAGTCGGCGCGCCTTTCTGTTGGTGGTGATCCCTTGTCTGCGCAAGGGGCTGCTGGCTGCCCTGTTTCTCTCCTTCTCCTTCCTGCTCGGCGAGTTCGTGTTTGCCAACATGCTGGTGGGCACCCGCTACGAGACCCTGCAGGTCTACCTCTACAACATGCGCGCCACTTCTGGCCACTTCACCAGTGCGCTGGTGATGAGCTACTTCCTGCTGACCCTGCTGCTCACCTGGGCGGCCAACAGATTTCATCGGTGATCCAAGATGTTTCATTTAGAAGTCAATCAGTTGCATAAATCCTACGGCGATACGCCGGTGTTCGAGGGGATCGAATTCGGCATTCGCAAGGGGGAGCTGGTGACCCTGCTCGGCCCCTCTGGCTGCGGCAAGTCCACCCTGCTGAGGGCGCTGGCCGGGCTCACCCCGGTGGATGGCGGTCAGGTGCGGGTGGCCGGTGAGGAGATCACCTGGCAGGCGCCCCAGAAGCGGGGCATCGGCATGGTGTTCCAGAGTTATGCGCTGTTCCCCAACATGACGGTGTGGGACAACGTCGCCTTCGGCCTCAAGATGAAACCCCAGCCGGGGCGGGAGCTGGCGGCCAGCGTGCAGGAGGCATTGGCGCTGGTGGAGCTGACCGGTTTCGAGCGCCGCTATCCGGCCGAGCTCTCCGGCGGCCAGCGCCAGCGGGTGGCACTGGCCCGGGCGCTGGTGGTGCAGCCGCGGATCCTGCTGCTGGACGAGCCGCTCTCGGCGCTGGATGCCCGCATCCGCCGCAGCCTGCGCCAGCAGATCCGCGAGATCCAGCAGCGCCTTGAGCTCACCACCATCTTCGTGACTCACGATCAGGAGGAGGCGCTCACCATGTCGGATCGGATCTTCCTGATGAACAAGGGATCCATCGTCCAGAGCGGCACGCCGGAGGAGATCTATACCCGTCCCGCCAGCGAGTTTGTGGCGAGCTTTATCGGCAACTACAACCTGCTTTGCGCCGAGCAGGGCAAGTCGCTGTTTGGCCCCCGTTTTCAGGGCAAGCTGGCGCTGCGGCCGGAGTCCATTACCCTGCTGCCCGCAGGGGCGAGCAGCAGCGAACCCAGCCTGCCCGGCATCGTTCGCCAGCAACAGCTGCTCGGCAACGTGATCCGCTATCAGGTGGAGTGCGAGGCGGGGCTGTTGACGGTGGATTGCCTCAACCGCTCGGCTGGCGATCTGCTGGCCACCGGCAGTGCCGTGACCCTGGCGGTGGCCCGGGATCAACTCTGTGAGGTAGCATGAGGCCGCATTTCATTTCTATTTTCACTGCGAGGAGCGCCCATGGCACTGGCACTGTTTGATCTGGACGAGACCCTGATTGCGGGGGATTCCGCCAGCCTCTGGCTGGAGTACATGGTGGCCGAGGAGCTGGCGCCCGCCAGCATGATCGCGGAGGAGCAGGCCATGATGTCCCTCTACCATCAGGGCAAGATGGATATGCACCAGTACATGGCCTTCACCCTGCAACCGCTGGCGGGCAAGACGCGCCAGTGGCTCGACTCGCTCTGCACCCGCTTTGCCGAGCGGGTGCTGCGCGAGCGCCTCTACCCCGAGGGGTTGGCGCGTATCGAATGGCATCGGGAGCGGGGCGACGACCTGGTGCTCATCTCCGCCTCCGGCGAGCATCTGGTCGCCCCCATGGCAAAGATGCTGGGGATGGATCACTGCGTCGCCATTTTGCTCGATGAGGAGGAGGGGATGCTGACCGGCCAGATTCGCGGCACCCTCAGCTTTCGCGAGGGCAAGGTGGCCCGCATCAACCAGCTGTTTGCAGGCAGGGACCACCTCTGGCAGGGGAGCTTTGGCTACAGCGACTCCCACAATGATCTGCCCATGCTGCGGGCGGTGAGCCATCCCCATGCGGTCAATCCGGCCCCTGCGCTGCGCCAGCAGGCCGAGGAGCTGGGCTGGCCGGTGTGGGAGTGGCAGCGCTGAGTCGCGCGCCACACTGGCTTAACGTGCGGCAAGAAGCACGATAAACAAAGAGAGAGGCTGGAGCCTCTCTCTTTGTTTTTGCTGACGGCGTTGTGGTTGGTGCTGGCCGCTGGGGCTACCCCTCGTTGGTTTGTTGCTGAGGCTCGCCAAAGGCGGGAATGTCCTCCTCGGCCCTCTGGTGAGGGGTGTGGCGCAGCGGGAAGCAGATACGGTTTTTCCCCTCCCGCTTGGCCTGATAGACCCCCTTGTCGGCCAGCTCCACCAGCTCTTTGGCCGAGAGCCCGGAGCGGCTGAAAGCCACCCCGCCGCTTATGGTGATGGTGAGATCGGGTTCGCGCCACTCCAGTTGTTCCACCCCGAGCCGGAACGCTTCCAGCAGGGAGGGGAGCATCGGCTGCTCTTCGCCGTAACGGAAGATGAGCACCAGCTCCTCGCCGCCATAGCGGCAGAACCAGCCCCACTCGTGGAACAGATTCATGCCCAGCTTGCTCACCCGCTTGAGCACCACATCCCCTGCCTGATGGCCATGGGTATCGTTGACCCGCTTGAAATCATCCAGATCGAACATCACCACCCCGAAGGGAGCGCCACTGTTGAGCTGCTTCTGCAGGCACTCGTCGAAGAAGCGACGATTGTAGAGCCCGGTGAGCTTGTCCTGATGGGCTTGCAGGCGGATCTGGGCAAAGTCCTGACTGGCGGCATCCATCTCTTCATAGACCTTGGCCAGCTCCAGCATACGGCGGCCGTTGTAGGCGATACCGCCGGAGCGGCTGGCGCGGATCAGCAGGGTGATCTCCCCCAGCATGCGGCGGAAGTAGCGGGACCAGAGCAGTGCCAGCAGCAGATAGAGGATGCAGGCGACGGCAATCATCAGCTGCACGTTGATGGAGACGCTGTCGATCACCTGCTGCATGCTGGCAGTCGGCTCGACGCTGAGCAGGATCCAGCGCTGCTCGGGGATGCGGTAGTAGGAGACCATCAGGCCGCTGGCATCATCGAGGAAAAAGCCCTGCGGCTGTTGCATCCGGGCCAGCCAGTCGGGGTGGGCGAGGGGTTTGAATACCCGTTCACGATCCGGATGGGCCAGCACCAGCCCGTCATGGTTGAGCAAGAGCTGATAGCCATTACCCAGATGGTGACTCTGAGCATGCCGACTGTTTAGCCAGCTGGCGAGGGGGGTGAGCTGGGTATCCAGCGAGAGTACGCCAACCCGCTTGCCGTCAGGATCTTCAATCACCCGGGCCAGCGCCATGGTGAGGGTGCCCAAGGTGTAGTCGTAATAAGGATCAGTCCAGACAATCTGTCCGGGATGGCTGGATGCCAGCAGATACCAGGGGCGGGTTCTGGGATCGAACTTCTCGTCGGCCTGCCAGGAGGGGTGGATCAGCATCTTGCGATGCTCGGTGCCCACGTAGACGTAATCGAGCTCCATCACCTTGTGATAGGCCTGCCACTGTTGCAGGTAGCGCTCGCCGTTAAGGATCTCAGGGCCGCTGAAATCCTGATAATTTACCTGCTGATAAATGAGCGTAAACTGGCGTTTGAGGGTCGCCAGATAGGGTTCGATCAGGGTATGGAAATACTGGGTGTTGCGAGCAATCAGGTTCTGTTGCTGCTCGTGGCGCAGGGTGCGCTCCATATGCAGGTAGTAGATGCTGCCGAGCAGCAACACTGGGATAAAGAGCAAGAGGAGGCCCAGCCGCATGCGGGTGATCAAAGACCAAGTGTTCTTGGGCTTGGCGGGGGACATGAACAGATCCTTTTCGTCTCGGGTGACACCAGCATATATGATGCGGTGCGGCTCGTCTAAAGGCAGAAAATGAGATGTTTCCGATGCTGAACCACACTCTGCTCTCAATGATTCATTATGGCAGCATAGCGGTGCTAATCCTTGCCCTCTGTGTCGAGTATCTGATCTTTCGGCGCGGCCTGAACATGCTGCGAGTGCGCCGCCTGCTGCTGGCTGATGGGGTGGCTGCGCTGGCGCTCTTCTCCATCTTTGCCACCGGGTGTCTGCTGGCCCTTGAGCATGCCAGCTCGGTGGCAGAGATCTTTGCCCATCCTGCCCACGGCCTCAAGATGGGGCTGTTTCTGCTGATTGTTGGCTCCCTCGTTTATCCCAGCCGCCTCTTCTATCGCTGGCGTCGCGCCCTGCGTCTGGGCAAGGCGCCGATGATCTCCATCCAGCAGCACTTCCGGGTGGTGTGGATCCTGCGGGGCAATCTGCTACTGATTGCCCTGTTGGCCGTGTTCACCAAGCCCTCGCTGCTGTAACACTCGCGGTGCTCAAAAGCAGTGCGATGCAGCGCGTTGAGAGCGAGAGCGAAGACAAAGAGTGGAGACAAGAGGATAGGGAGGCGGGTATCTTGGATCGGATAACCCGTCACGCGCCGATTTAAGGAAGAATCGCCATGCGCTCCAATCTGATGTTGCTGATGGCTGCCACCATCTGGGGTATGGGCTTTGTCGCCCAGCGCCTCGGGATGGATCACATGGGGCCCTATACCTTCAATGGCCTGCGCTTTCTGCTCGGCGCCCTCTCCCTGCTGCCGCTGCTCTGGTGGCTCAAATCCCGACAACCTGTTGCCGTCGCGGGCGACCATCGCCAGCTGCTGATCGGGGGTGTGCTGGCCGGGCTGGTGCTGTTCTGTGCCGCCTCCCTGCAGCAGGTGGGGCTGCTTTATACCACTGCCGCCAAGGCCGGTTTCATCACCGGACTCTACATCATTCTGGTGCCGGTACTGGGGCTGCTGCTGCGCCACAAGAGCGGCCTCAATACCTGGATTGGTGCCCTGATTGCTCTGACGGGACTCTATGTGTTGAGCGTCACCGACGAGTTCACCATCGGCTTTGGCGATCTGTTGCAGGTAGTTGGTGCCCTGTTCTGGGCTGTGCATCTGCTGCTGGTGGATCACTACTCCAACCGGGTTGCCCCCATCAAGCTCGCCGGAGTGCAGTTCGTGGTCTGCGGCCTGCTCAGCCTCGCCACTGCTTTTGTTATCGAAACCCCGACAGTTAGCGGCGCCGTGGCCGGTTGGCAGGCGCTGCTCTACGCCGGGCTGGTGTCGGTCGGGGTGGGTTATACCCTGCAGGTGGTGGGGCAGCGGGGCGCTCATCCGGCCCACGCCGCCATCATCCTCAGTCTGGAGACCGTCTTCGCCGCCGTGGGTGGCGTGTTGCTGTTGGGTGAGACGCTGGACGAGCGCGCCATCGCCGGTTGCGCCCTGATGCTGGCAGGGATGCTCATCTCCCAGATCCGCTTGAGATGGTGGTGGAAATCGCGTCGGGACAAGGTGCCTGCGACCAAGTAAACCGCAGCCCGCTGCATAACAAAAACGCCCCGATAGTCGGGGCGTTTTTCATGGTGGCGATTCGGATCAGGGGCGCTGATCCAGCTCGCGCTCCAGCTCCATGGCCTTCTGACGGGCCGGATGGGTATTGAGGCGCTGCCAGTAGGCTTGCAGGTGCGGGAAGTGGGCCAGCTGACCACTTTGCGCCAGCAGATCCACCAGGAAGGAGTTCATGATGTCGGCGCCGGAGAGGCGATCCCCCACCAGATAGTGGCGATTCGCCAGTACCTCATTGAGGTAGCCCAGTACCTTGGCACACTCCGCCTTGGCGTAGTCCGGCAGGAAGCGCATCGGGCTGCCATCCTTGCGCACGAACATGTCGAGCAGCAGCGGCAGGATGCCGGAGCTCTCGGCAAAGTGGAGCCACTGCAGATATTCGGGATACTCCGGGCTATCTGGTGCCGGTGCCAGCCGCTCGGCGGCGTAGCGGGCGATCAGGTACTCGGTGATGGCGCCTGATTCCGCCAGCACCCGGCCGTCGAACTCGATGACCGGCGACTTGCCGAGGGGGTGGATGGCTTTCAGCTCGGGCGGTGCCAGAAAGGTGGTGGCATCGCGCTGATACGCCTTGATCTCATAGGGCTGGCCCAGCTCTTCGAGCAGCCAGATGATGCGTTGGGAGCGGGATTTGTTCAGGTGGTGCAGGACTATCATAACGACCTCGATTCGGTGGCAGGATGGTGTATACGAGCAGGCGAGGTGGGCGGTTCACCGATGGCTAAAAAAGAGCGGGCTGATGCCCGCTACCTCGTTGACTGACTCAGGCCTCCAGCGCCTGATCCAGATCCGCCAGAATGTCCTCGATCGCCTCGATCCCGACCGACAGCCGGATCATCTCAGGTTTGACTCCTGCCTTGGCCTGCTCTTCCTCGCTCAACTGGCGATGGGTGGTGGAGGCCGGGTGGCAGGCCAGCGACTTGGCGTCGCCGATGTTGACCAGCCGCTTGAAGATCTTCAGCGCATCGTAGAAGCGTACGCCCGCTTCATAACCATCCTTCAGACCGAACGAGAGGATGGCCGAGGGGCGACCGGCCATATACTTCTCCGCCAGTAGATAGTGGGGGTGACCCGGCAGACCGGCGTAGCTGACCCAGGCCACCTTTGGGTGATGCTTGAGGTGGTGGGCGACCCGCAGGGCGTTGTCGACGTGGCGCTCCATGCGCAGGCTCAGAGTCTCCAGCCCTTGCAGCAGCAGGAAGGCGTTCATCGGCGCCAGCGCCGCGCCGGTATTGCGCAGTGGCACTGTGCGTACCCGCCCAATAAAGGCGGCCGGGCCAAAGGCCTCGGTATAGACCACCCCGTGGTAGGAGGGCTCGGGTTTGGTCAGTTGCGGGAAGCGCTCGGCGTGATCCGCCCAGGGGAACTTGCCCGAGTCGACGATGACGCCACCCAGCGAGTTGCCGTGGCCGCCGACATATTTGGTCAGGCTGTGGACCACGATGTCGGCGCCGTGTTCGATGGGCTTGCAGAGCACGGGGGTGGCGACCGTGTTGTCGACGATGAGCGGCACACCACGGGCGTGGGCGGCCTTGGCCAGCGCGGCCAGATCGACGATGTTGCCCGCCGGGTTGCCGATGCTCTCGCAGTAGACCGCCTTGGTCTTGTCGTCGATAAGGGCTGCGATGGCTTCGGCGCTGTCATCCTTGGCGAAGCGCACCTCGACCCCGAAACTCGGCAGCATGTGAGCGAACAAGGTGTAGGTGCCGCCATAGAGCTGCGGTGTGGAGACGATGTTGTCACCGGCGGCGGTCAGCGCCTGAATGGCGTAGGTGATGGCGGCGGAACCTGCCGAGACCACCAGCGCGGCAATCCCCCCTTCCAGCGCGGCCATCCGCTGCTCCAGCACATCGTTGGTGGGATTCATGATGCGGGTGTAGATGTTGCCCGGCACCGCCAGATTGAACAGATCAGCCCCGTGCTGGGCGCTCTCGAACTCGTAGGCCACCGTCTGGTAGATGGGCACGGCGACCGCCTTGGTGGTGGGGTCGCTGGAAAAGCCATGGTGCAGAGCCAGGGTCGCATCTTTCATCACACACTCCTTGTTGGATGTTGCTTGTCGCAGTTATAGATGGATAGAAGTCCAATCTATCAGGCCCGTGGCCGATGTAAACAGCAAGATCCGGCAAAGCAATGTCGCCTGTAGGGGATGCGCGTCCCGAGTGGTTGGCATGGCCCTCATTCAGAGGCGACGGCGATACTCCTTGTCATCGATCTGGTTCATATCCCACTGCATCAGGCGGTTGAGCTGGCTCATGGGATCTTCGATAAGTGGCAGCGGGCGTGGCAGGATCCGCTTGAAGTAACGGCGCAAGGTCTGCTGGATCCGGTTCGGTTTGATGGGATTGGCGTGGCTCATGATGGTGCTCCTGTGCAGTGGTTCTCACGTTCATCAGCAGTATTGAGCTAAAATGCGGAAGTAAAAACTGATGACTTACAGCAACAGGATTTCCTCTTTTATGCCGACCGGTCGCCTTTACCAGCAATTTCAACGACTCGCCCAGCTGCTTGGCAGCGATGAGCGGGAGATCAGCCTCGCCGAGGTGGCGGATCTGCTCTGCTGCACCCCGCGCAACGCCCGCCTGCTGCTGCGGCGGATGCAGGATCAGGGCTGGCTCAGCTGGTCGGCGGAAGCGGGGCGGGGGCGGCGCTCCCGGCTCACTCTGCTCGACAGTCAGGAGAGCCTGACCCGGCGCCGCTTGCGGGATCTGCTCAGTCAGGGCCAGCTGGCGCAGGCGGTGTGGCTGGCCGAAGATCGCCTCGATCTGCTCACTCCGTTGCTGATCGAACAGCTCGGTCAGGCCACCCGCGAGGGGCGCCAGATCCTGCGGGTGCCCTACTATCGCCCGTTGCCGCAGTTGCTGCCCACCGGCCCGATGCGCCGCTCCGAAATTCACCTGAGCCGCCAGATCTTCAACGGCCTCACCCGGCGAAATGAGGAAAATGGGGAAATCGAAGGGGATCTCGCCCATCACTGGGAGTGTCTGGGCCCCTGCCACTGGCGCTTCTATCTGAGGCCAGCAGTGCGCTTCCACCACGGCCGCGAGCTGGTGGTGGAAGATGTGATGGAGAGTCTGCTGGCCCTGCGGGATCGCCCGCTGTTTTCCCATCTGACTCGGCTGGAGAGCCCATGGCCGCGCACCCTAGATCTCTATCTCGACAGCCCGGATCCCTGGCTGCCCCACCTGCTGGCGGAGCCGGTGGCGACCATTTTGCCGCGAGAGCTCAAGGGGGAGGCGGGCTTTGCTCTGCAACCAGTGGGCACCGGCCCTTACCGGGTGGCTGCCAACGATCCCCTGCATCTTTGCCTTGCGGCGTTTGACGACTACTTCGGCCTGCGCGCCCTGCTCGACGAGATCGATATCTGGATGCTGCCGGAGCTGGCGGAGCGGCTGGAGACCCACCTGCAGCTTGGGCGCGACAGCCCTGAGCTCGGCACCATGCGCGGCGAATCGGATCTCGAATCGGGCTGCTACTTCCTGCTGCAGGACGATCGTTCCGGATCCTTGCAGGATCCCGCCCTGCGCCAGTGGCTCGGCCAGTTGCTCAATCCGGTGGCTCTGATGGGGCGGGTCGCCCCCGAGTTGCAACGGGGCTGGACCAGTGCACTCGGCCTGCTGCCCCACTGGCGCGAAGCGCTGCCCGCGCCCTTGCCCACACCGGCGCAGTTGCCGGGAAGACTGGTGCTCGCCTGCTTCAACCAGCATCTGGAATTCAACGAGTGCGCCAACGCCATGAGCAGCCTGCTGGCCGAACAGGGGATCAGGCTCGAGGTGCGCACCCTCGACTACGGTCGCTGGGTGAGCGGCGAGGATGAGGATGTGGATCTCTGGCTCGGCACCCTCAACCTCGAACATGCCGGCCCCTTTGCCCCCTACGCCTGGTTGCAGGGCACCCCGTTGCTGCGCAAGGTGTGGGGCAGTCAGCATGAGTTGTGGCAGGGCTTGATGCAGTGGCGCGCCAGCTGTGAGGAGCCCGGCCCCCGCGCCCTGCTGGCAAGGGTGCAGCAGCAGAGCTGGTTTGTGCCGCTGTTTCACCACTGGCTGGAGCTGGAGAGCCGGGTCGGCGTGCACGGGGTGCGGATGACGGCGCTCGGCTGGTTCGATTTTCGCAGCGCCTGGCTGCGGCCCGAGCCGACCCATCAGCCCGCAGAGGCGCCATAGTTCGTCCAATTTCTGTCGCGGCTGACGTGCATTCCGTGGCCGCTTGCGTGAAAGATCCGTAAATCGGCCGCTGCTGCACAGTTTGTGTCACGCCTCTGTGCCATGCTGTTTCAGGTTATGGACAGCAGAGCAAATGAGGAAAACGATGAGCAACAATTCAGACAGTTCCGCAGGAAAATGCCCGGTCATGCACGGGGGAACCACCTCCGTCGAGACGTCCAGAATGGAGTGGTGGCCGAAGAGCCTCAACCTCGACATTCTTCACCAACACGATACCAAGACCAATCCGCTGGGGGCCGGTTTCAACTATCGGGAAGCCTTGAAGAGGCTCGATATGGCGGCCCTCAAGCAGGATGTGACCGCCCTGATGACCGACAGTCAGGAGTGGTGGCCCGCCGACTGGGGCCACTACGGCGGCCTGATGATCCGCATGGCCTGGCACTCGGCCGGGACTTACCGCATCGCCGATGGCCGGGGCGGTGGCGGCAGTGGCAACCAGCGTTTTGCCCCTCTCAACTCCTGGCCGGATAACGCCAACCTCGACAAGGCCCGTCGCCTGCTATGGCCCATCAAGAAGAAGTACGGCAACAAGATCAGCTGGGCCGATCTGATCATTCTGGTGGGCACCGTGGCCTATGAGTCCATGGGGCTCAAGACCTTCGGCTTCGCCTTTGGCCGCGAGGATATATGGCACCCGGAGAAGGATATCTACTGGGGATCGGAGAAGGAATGGCTGGCGCCCAGCGGCAAGCCGGGTGGTCGTTACTCCGGCGAGCGGGATCTGGAAAACCCGCTGGCGGCGGTGATGATGGGGCTTATCTACGTCAACCCGGAAGGGGTGGATGGCAAGCCAGATCCACTGAAAACCGCGCAAGATATGCGAGTTACCTTCGCCCGCATGGCGATGGATGATGAAGAGACGGTGGCGCTGACCGCCGGTGGCCACACCGTCGGCAAGGCTCACGGCAACGGCGATGCCAAACAGCTTGGGCCCGAGCCGGAAGGGGCCAACCTCGAGGAGCAGGGGCTCGGATGGATCAATCACCACAGCCGCGGCATCGGCCGCAACACTGTGACCAGCGGCATCGAAGGGGCCTGGACCACCCACCCGACCCAATGGGACAACGGCTACTTCGATCTGCTGTTCAAGTACGACTGGTGGTTGCAAAAATCTCCGGCGGGGGCCCATCAGTGGGAACCGATCAATATCGCCGAAGAGGATATGCCGGTGGATGTGGAGGATCCGTCGATCCGCTGCAAACCCATGATGACGGATGCCGATATGGCGCTCAAATTCGATCCCGAGTATCGCAAGATTGCCGAGCGCTTCCGCGATGATCCGGCGGCCTTCTCCGACGCCTTCGCCCGCGCCTGGTTCAAGCTGACCCACAGGGATATGGGGCCGAAGAGCCGCTATGTCGGCCCCTATGTGCCGACAGAAGATCTGATCTGGCAGGATCCGGTGCCAGCCGGACGCGCCGATTATGACGTGGCGGCGGTGAAGGCCAGGATCGCCGCTAGCGGCCTCTCCATCAGCGAGCGGGTGAGTACCGCCTGGGATAGTGCCCGTACCTTCCGTGGCTCCGACAAGCGGGGCGGTGCCAACGGTGCCCGCATCCGGCTGACGCCGCAGAAGGATTGGCCGGGCAACGAACCGGCGCGGCTGGCGAAGGTGCTGGCGGTCTATGACAAGCTGGCGGCCGAGTGTGGTGTCAGCGTCGCGGATCTCATCGTGCTGGGGGGCAACCTCGCCATCGAGCAGGCTGCCCAGGCCGCCGGAGTGACGGTGAGCGTGCCGTTTGCGCCGGGCCGGGGGGATGCCACTCAGGCTCAGACCGATGTGGCCTCGTTCGAGGTGTTGGAGCCGCTGGCCGATGGCTTCCGCAACTGGCTCAAGCAGGACTATGTGGTGACGGCGGAGGAGCTGCTGCTGGATCGCGCCCAGCTGATGGGGCTCACCGCCTGCGAGATGACGGCGCTGGTCGGCGGGATGCGGGTGCTCGGCACCAACCACGGCGGTACCGGGCACGGGGTCTTTACCGATCGGGTCGGGGTACTCAGCAACGACTTCTTCGTCAACCTGACCGACATGGGCTACCAGTGGCTACCGAAAGCGAGCAATCTCTACGAGATCCGCGATCGCTGCAGCGGCGCGCTGAAGTGGACGGCCACCCAGGTGGATCTGGTGTTCGGCTCCAACTCGGTGCTGCGCGCTTATGCCGAGGTCTATGCCCAGGATGACAACAGCGAGAAGTTTGTCTGTGACTTCATCACCGCTTGGAACAAGGTGATGAATGCGGATCGCTTCGATCTGCTCGGCTAGTCCCCGAGCCGTTTGGTTATCTGCACCAGCCCCGCACAGCCAAGATGTGCGGGGCTTTTTACTGCCCGCTTTTTTGCATAGCCCCGCAACCCGCCGCACTGCGACACCCGCTGGCCGTTCGCGCAGGGTCGTGGGCATCCCTGTGCTTGGGCCAGCAGTATCATGTAACATGCTGATCCGCTGATGATGCCCGGCGGCCACCCATTGGCCACTGATGTCCCATGAACGGACAAGGACAGAAACAAAGAGACAAGGAGTCAACCCATGCTGGAAATGCAGATCCAACCCCGCTTTCAGGAGACGGATGCCCTCGGCCATATCAACAATACGGTGCCGGCGGTCTGGTTCGAATCGGCGCGGGATCCCCTGTTCCGGATCTTCTCCCCCGATCTCGATGTGCATAACTGGCATCTGATCATCGCGGGCTACACAGTGCAGTTCAAACGGGAGCTGTTCTACGGCCAGCCGGTCACCATCAAGACCGGCGTGCGCCGCATCGGCACCAGCTCCTTTACGGTTTGGCAGGAGGCCTGGCAGGGCGGCGAACTGGCCGTCACCGCCGAAACGACCCTGATCCATTTTGACTACTGGGCCCGCCAATCCCTGCCCCTGAGCGATGCTCACCGGGAAGGTCTGCGGGCCTGGCTGACAGAGAGTTAACCACGGGCCGGATGGCCCATCACAGGAGTGTTATGTACAACTCAATGCGCAACACAGCGATCGCGCTGACCCTGGGATTCTGCTCCCTCCCTTCTCTGGCCGCTTCTCTCGCCGAGCAGTTTACCCTGATGGAGAAGGGGGCCGAGAGCGCCCTCGATACCCGTCAATTCAGCCATGACGGCGTCGATATCAAGGCTTGGATCGATGGCGCCCCCGTCATCATCGCCGTGCCCATCATGAACGAGCTGGGCAAGCTGGAAGGGGAGAGTCGCTACTACTTCAAGGGCGGCAAGCTGTTCGGGGTCAAAGAGCCTGCCGCCCAGTTCGCCTTTGACGACAGCGGCAAGCTGACCCAATGGCTGGACGAGAAGGGTCAGCCCGCCGAGTTCGTCAGCAAAATGAGCATGCAGCAGCGTCAGGAGTGGCTCACCAAGCGGGCCGCCGAGCTGAGCAAGTTGTTTGTGGTGAGCGCGGCCGAACAGAAGGCGGCCAAGGGGGGCGTCAAGCTGAAGGGGGCGGATCTCGCTCACTGGCTCTGCAACGGCAAACTGATGGATCTCGCCCACGGCGACAAGGTTATCTTCGAGCAGGATAAGCTGAAGATTGGCGAGCAGGGGATCGAGGGGGAGGTCTCCCTGCGTCAGGATAAGGGGTGGCAGGAGCTGAGCCTCAAGTGCGAGGTGCAGGGTACTCAGGTGACCCGCCTCACCTGGCAGCCGCTGCCGGGGGCCAACAAGCCGCAATAAGCGCACCACAACAAGGGGCCCATCGTGGGCCCCTTGTCATTGGCTCATTGTTCCCCCAGCTTGAGCCGGGTGAGCGCCTCGACTCGGCGCCACTGTCCGGGTTCGAACCAGCGGGCCAGTAGCTCCTGCTGCTGTTCGGCCCGGGCCTCGTTTGGCAGTTGCCTGAGCTCGGCCAGAAAGCCGCTGAGCTGCTCCTCAAACCCTTGCCGGTTCTGCTCCAGTTGGCGCATCCGATCCACCGCTTCCGGCCCCCCCGTCTCCAGCAGCAGAGCCTCCCGTTTGGCCGGGTCCATCTGCGCCAGCTCTTGCAACTCCCCAATCAGGCGGCTGTTGGCCTCCGCCTCGCGAAACCAGTCCGGTTGCTCTGCCAGCCAGAGATCCAGCTCGCTGGCCAGCTGCGATTTGTCGCGGTCTCTTGCCTCCGCCAGCGCCCTGCGGCGCAGGGTCAGCTGTTCCATCAGTCGATCTTCGGCAAACAGCTGGGCCTGCTCCGCCGGGGTAAAGCTCTGCTGGCGCAGCTGCTCCCGCTCGTCAAACAGGATCTGCAAGCTGGCGAGGGAGATCTCGGTGGGCACCGTCAGGCTGCTCTGGGCGGAGACAAAGGTGCGATAGCGCGCCTGCAGGGCATCGGCGGCCTCCTGCTCGGGATCGTGCGGGTGGCTCTGTGCATGCTGGTTGGCTTGAGCGGGGGATGAGTCTGCCGTCGGTGCCGTGGGCCAGAGCAACACCCCGCCAAGCAGCAGGGTGATGGCGCAGGGCACGACGAGCAGGGTGGCTATCTTCATAGTCCCAGCTCCTTGAGACGGTTGGCATGCTGGCGATAGAGGGTGACCGGATCGGTCTCGAACAGATGGTGGATGCCGAAGGACTGGTTCACTTCGTCCAGATGGTTCATCCGGTAGCCGGTGCCGATCACCTTGCCGAGGTGACTGCTGCAGACCCCGACCAGTCCGTCATTGGGCTCCTTGAAGAAGGCGCCGGTCAGCGCCAGCGCAGGATCCACCGGATCCAGCAGATTGGTCAGGTTGCCGCGCCCGCTCCAGGAGAAGTAGTAGACGCCGTTGCTGGCTTGCATCGGCCCCTCGCCGCAATAGCGGTTGGGCAACCCCTCCGGGTAGCGCTGGTTGAACTGGCTGGCACCCTTGCTGGTGAGGGCATCGAGGGCGGCGACCGGATCTTGCGGCAGCTGGCTCCCGCCCGAGAGCAGTGAAATCATGCCGGAGAGGGCGTGGGCTGCGGCGGCCGCCAGCTTCTCGGCGGCGCTGCCGGGGGCGGCATTGG
>NZ_QAJD01000061.1:13927-32568 GCF_003061465.1 Aeromonas sp. HMWF017 | reverse complement strand
GTAGTTGACCCCGCCGACGCTGGTGGCGGAGGCGACCAGCTCGGGGGCGACCGAGGCGACATAGCGGATGGTGGGGCCGCCGTGGGAGTGGCCGATCAGGTTGACCTTCTCGGCGCCGGTGGCCGCCAGCAGCAGCTCGACCTGGGCGAGAAGTTGCTCCCCCCGTTGCTCCGAACTGGCGGTGGCCGATACCTGAGCCACGTAGACTTTGGCACCATCCCGGCTCAGGGCCTGGGGAATGCCGTAGAAGTAATCGACCCCGAGCAGCTTGTCGAAGCCGAACAGGCCGTGCACCAGCACTATGGGGTAGCGGGTCTGAGTGTATCCGCTGGCGTGTGCCAGCATGGGCAGGGTGCAGAGCAGCACCAGAAGCCATCTCTTCATCATCAGCATCCTTGTTGAATCGTGAGGAACAGATTGTGTGGCGTACTCCATGTTCGCCGGTGCCAGTATGGTGGCTGCTGACGGGAGAGGCTGTGAGGGGGATCGCAACTCGGGAGTCAAAAGGGATTCAGGGTGCGGGCAGGGAGGCTGAACTCCCCGCCCTGTGGCTTATTGCCACTCCACCAGGTGATACTGCTTCTTGCCCCTACGCAGCAGCAGGTAGCGGTCAAACAGCCGATCCTCGGCACTGAGCTGCTCATCCTGCCTGATGGTGCCATTGAAGCTGATGGCCCCCGCCGCCAGCAGCTCGCGGGCGATGCGTTTGGAGTTCGCCAAACCGCAGCTGACCAGCAGGCTGACCAGATCGAGCTCGCCGCTGACGGTGCTGCTCGGCATGCCATCCTGCGCCAGCTGGGCCAGATCGCTCTCGCCAAGGCGCGCCACGTCGCCGCGAAACAGCAGCTCACTGATACGCTGCACCGCCGCCAGCGCCGCCTTGCCGTGCACCAGTTCGGTCAGCTCGTTTGCCAACACCTGCTGGGCCTGCTTGCGCCCCTGCCGCTTGGCATCTTCCGCCTCCAGTGCATCAATCTCAGTCAGCGACATAAAGCTGTAATAGCGCAGGAAGCGGTAGACATCCTCATCCGCGGTGCCGAGCCAGAACTGGTAGAAGGCGTAAGGAGAGGTGAGCGCCGGATCGAGCCAGACGGCACCGCCTTCGGTCTTGCCGAACTTGGTACCGTCCGCCTTGGTGATAAGGGGCAGGGTCATGCCGTGCACCTGCGCCTGATGGAGGCGACGGGTAAGATCCATGCCACTGGTGATGTTGCCCCACTGGTCGTTGCCGCCAATCTGCAGGGTGCAGCCGAGCCGCTGGTGCAGCACCGCAAAGTCGTAGGATTGCAGCAGGGCGTAGGAGAACTCGGTGAACGAGATGCCCTGATCCGGGCGGGCCAGCCGCTGGCGCACCGACTCCCGCGCCAGCATGGCGTTGACCGAGAAGTGCTTGCCGATGTCGCGCAGAAAATCGAGGGCAGACATCTGTTCCATCCAGTCGCCATTGTTGACCAGTTGCGGGGCACAAAGGCCGTCGTCGGCGGGCAGCAGCGCCTTGATCTGGGCCGACAGGCTGGCCACCCAACCCTGCACTGTGTCGCTGCTGTTGAGGCTGCGCTCGGTCGCCTTGAAGCTGGGATCGCCGATAAGGCCGGTTGCCCCGCCCACCAGTGCCACCGGGGTGTGGCCCGCCAGCTGGAAGCGGCGCAGCATCAAGAGCGGCACCAGATGACCGATATGCAGGCTGCCGGCGGTGGGATCGAACCCGCAATAGACGGTGCGCGGGGTGGCAAGATGATCGGCCAGGGCCGCCGGGTCGGAATTCTGGGCCACAAGGCCGCGCTCGGTCAGCTCATCGAGCAGGTGGGGGTTGATCATGTGTGCTCCAACAACAGGGGAAAAGCCGTCATCCTCGCCGTTCTGGCCGGTGGCGGATATGTCCCCTGAGGGACAGTTTTGCCACTCTCGTGCTAGCATTCAGCCATAGCGGGGAATCGCTCCCCGTCACCGGAAACGTGCCACCATGACCCAGCCATTCACCACAGATGCCTTGACCCGCAGCATGACCGAGGTGGTCGATGCCCTGCACAGCAGCGCCTTTGCGGCGGCGCTGGTGCGGCTGATCCAGCAACAGGTGGCGTTTGATTGCGCCCTGCTGCTCGGAGTGGGGCAGCGGCCCGTCTACCTCTACGACAACCTCAACCATCAGCGGGCTCTGCTCTTTAATCGCTACCTCACCAGCCACTTCAGTCAGGATCCCTTTATGCAGGCGCTGGAGCAGGGCTTGCCTGCCGGCGTCTGGACCCTGGCGCAGGTGTCACAAGGGCGGCTCGATCCCGAATATCGCCACCACTTCTATCAGGCTACCGGCTGGCAGGAGGAGGTGGGGCTGATCCTGCCGGTGCGGGACGGGCTGACGCTGATGCTGTTTCTCGGTCGCCTCGACAAGCGCAGTACCCTCAGTCGTGACGAGCTGGCACGGCTGGAGGGGGTGTTTCCGCTGGTACATTCGCTGTGTCGTCAGCAGTGGCAGCAGAGCCAGCCGCTGCTGGCCCAGAGCACTGCGCAGCCGGACAGCGCCAGCCTCAGGAGTGCGGTGGAGCAGGCGATGGCAAACGTAGGGGGCGATAGGCTCACCCGCCGGGAGCGGCAGGTGGCGGGGTTGCTGCTGCAGGGGCTGGATACCGAGGCGATTGCCGCTGCGCTCGGGATTGGCAGCGGCACTGTGAAGAATCACCGCAAGCACCTCTACGGCAAGCTGCGGCTCGGCTCGCGGGCCGAGCTGTTCAATCTCTTTCTGAACCACCTCATTACGGCGCCGATGGAGGCATCCCCCGTCTCATCGACGGGAGATACAACGAGCCCGCCATAGGGCGGGCCGGAGTTACTCGATGCGCGGGATGGTGGGAGTGGTTTCGGGCAGGATACTGAGCAACTGGTAGCGCTTCATCAGCTGCTTGTATTCATCCCCCTGTTTGACCTTGTCCAGCGCCTGTTGCAGGCGGGCAACCTGTTGCTTGTCTGCCCTCAGGTTGAAGGCGAAGCAGTTGTCCTGCTCTTCAATGATCGCGACGGTGACAAAATCCTCGCTGGGGAAACCCAGCTCTTTGGCCTGATGGCGCAACATCACCTCGTTGCCCGCCACCAGATCGGTGCGTGCCATGATGAGCTGGCGCACCACCTGATCCATACGCTCCACCGCCATCATATTGCCCGGGCTGATCCCGCGGTTGAGTAGCAACTGCTCCCCGACATCCGCCTGCATCACGCCGATCTGCAGCTTGGCGAGATCCGCTTTGCTGGCCACTTTGGGGGCATCCTGCTTGCGGCCGACCAGCGCGACCCTGGAGTGGCTGATGGGGCAGACCCAGAGGAAGTGGGGATCCCGCTCCTTGGTGTGCGCCGTGGTAAAGAGCACGGCCTCTTGCTGCTGGGTCAGCAGATACCAGCCGCGGGCCCAGGGCAGAAAGTGGATGGGTTGCTCCGGCTCTCCCATTTCACGCCACATCAGGCGCAGCAACTCGACCGCCAACCCCACAGGCTGACCATTTTTATCCTGGCCATTGAGCGGCATGTTCTGTTCCGAATAGTAGATAAGTGCCGGAGCCGGGAGCGCGATAAACAGGGCGAGAGAAGCGAGAGCAGGGAGCAGACGACGCATGATGCACTCCTTGTGCGGGTAGTTACCTAACAGTCTATGTGGCCTTTTCCATAACGTCATGATCCGGTAGCGGGATAAAAAACAGGCCACCTTGCGGTGGCCTATCGGTTTATTTGAGCAGGGCTTCCATCTCTGCCTCTGCCTTGGCGCGAGCCTTGGCTTCCGCCGCTCTGGCGGCATCGGCAACGCTCTCTCCGGCCGTATGAGAGGCGGCACTGACGGCCTGTTTGGCTGGATCGGCAACGGCCTTGGTTGCCTCTTGCGTCACGGTAGCGGCGGCACTGCTGACTGCCTGTTTGGCAGGAGCTGTAACAGCCTTGGTGGCTTCTTGCGTTGCGGTCGCAGCGGCGCTGCTGACGGCTTGCTTGGTCGGAGTGGCAACGGCCTTTGTGGCTTCTTGGGTCGCGGTTGCAGTGGCGCTGCTGACGGCATGTTTGGCCAGAGCGGTAACAGCCTTGGTGGCTTCTTGGGTCGCGGTCGCAGCGGCGCTGCTGACGGCTTGCTTGGCTGGAGCGGCTACGGTCTTGGTCGCTTCTTGCGTCACGGTGACGGCAGTGCTGCTGACGGCCTGTTTGGCAGGTGCGACAATGGCTTTGGTGGCCTCTTGCGTCACGGTGGCGGTGGTGCTGCTCACCGCCTGCTTGGCTGGCGCAGTGACTGCGGTGGTTGCACTACGGGTCAGATCGGTCGTGCTTTGGCTCACCGCTTGGGTGGTCTGTCCGGTGGCCTGTCTGGTGGCGTGGGAGGCTGCGCCGCTGATAGCCTGACTTGCGCTGTTGGTCAGCGAGCCGGTGACGCCGCGAGTCACTGTGCCCAGCGCGCTGCCAAGGGAGAAGGGGGAGGTGCCACTCTGACTGGTTGCCGCACCGGTCAGGACATTGGCCGCCGGGGTGAGCTGGCTGGCGGGGGTCTGCCAGCCCTGCATGGCGGTTGGCCAGGTCGGTGCCGTACCCGCCAGATTTTCGCCGAAGGTCAGGGTGGTGCCATCCCCTTTTTGCAGCAATACCGACATCTGGTTGGTTTGCGAGTTCCACACCATCCCCGCCTGCTTGGCGATATCCGGCACCGGCGCATACTCGGAGACCACATAGAAAAGCGGCCCCTCCTGCTGTAACTTGTCGGCAGTCTTGAGCAATTGCATGGTGCTGTCGTAGTTGGGGCCAAGGATGGCGGTCATCCGATCCTTGATCAGGGGTTGTTCGAACAGATTGACTTCGTTCGGGTCAAAGCCGACCAGCGGCTTGAGCAGGGCCCACATCAGCTGGCTGGTGGGGCTCATCATCAGCAATGGGGCAACGCAGGCGGACAACATCAGGCTCAGGCAGGCCGCCTGAAGCAACGGCATGATACGCATTGGGATAATATCCAAATAACGATTTGATAAATAAGGTTATATTTTGTCAGGACGTGACAAATTCACCGGAAGTTTGCGCGTGGCAGCGAGAGACTGCCCGCAGGCGCTGGCAGGCTACCATATTGGTTCCACAATGCCAGCAGGCAGTATGATTGTCAGTCAAGTAAACCACGGGGCTGGTCGATTCTTCGAGAGTGCCCCCCATCGAAACAGGATCCCTCTCATGAAAAATGTACTGCTCTGCCTGCTGGCCTCCCTCTGGCTCGCCCCTGCTCTGGCCGCGTCCAAAACCACTGTGGTGGGCGAGTCTGCCAGTCCCGAGCTGGTGTTGCCGCTGGGCTCATTGCCCGAGCGGGTCTGCTGGTTTGCGGATCAGAAATATTCCGAAGGGGCCCGCATTCTGCAGGGCGATATCTGGCTGGAGTGCGGCCCGCTGAACGACCTCGAGAGCAATGGCGCGCTGGCCTGGCGCTCTCCTGCGGTGGTGTTGCCTGCCACCCGGGGAGCAAAAGATCAGAAGACGATTTCCGTGGGTCAGTGAGGCTTTTCTTGATCCAGCTAAAGACATGGACGTGATCCCTGTCGCATAATGCAGCTCCTTTCTTCTCTTGGCTGGAACCTAAGAAATGGCTCGTCGCTCTTCCAATGCACAACGTCGTCGCAGTAGCTGGTGGTACAAACGCCTGTTGGCAAGGGAGCGGGAAGAGCGCGAAGCGCGTTCCGTCCGGGATTGATACAGCAGTGAAAACAGAGCCTTGGGCTCTGTTTTTTTTATTTATCAAATACCGTCATGACGAGAACGGGGGCCATCAGGCCCCCGTTTTGTTTTTGCAGATGTTGCCTGCTTGCGGCTTAGCGCTGCAAGGCGGCCAGTGCCAGTTCGACCCGTTTGGCGTACTCGGGGTCGGCTTGCTCGAAGTGTTTGAGCTGGGCCGCGACGATGGCGTCATCCTCCACATTGATGAGGGAGCGCGCCAGGTTGGCGGCGAGCCGTGAACGCTGCCCCTCGTCCATGATGCGGAACAGGTTGCCCGGCTGGCTGTAGTAGTCGTTGTCGTAGTCACGAAAATCGTAGTGCAGGGCGGCCCCTTCCAGACTCAGTGCCGGTTCGTGCTGCTCGCTCGGCTGCTGGGTACCGAAACGGTTCGGCTGATAGTTGGGGCTGGCGCCGCCATTGCTGTCCGCCCGCATGGCACCGTCACGATGGGCGCCGTGATGGAACGGGCAGCGCGGGGCGTTGACCGGCAGCAGGCCGTGGTTGACGCCGAGGCGATAGCGCTGGGTGTCACCGTAGGAGAAGAGCCGCCCTTGCAGCATGCGATCCGGCGAGAACCCGATACCGGGCACCACGTTGGCCGGGGTAAAGGCGGCCTGCTCCACATGGGCGAAGTAGTTGTCCGGGTTCTGGTTGAGCTCCAGCACGCCCACCGGGATCAGCGGGTAGTCGCTGTGCGGCCACACCTTGGTGAGGTCGAACGGGTGGATGTTGTAAGTCTGGGCGTCGGCCTCCGGCATCACCTGCACATAGACCTTCCAGCGTGGGAAGTCGCCCCGCTCGATAGCTTTGAACAGATCCGCCTGACTGGTCTCCCGATCCTGCCCGACGGCGGTGGCGGCCTCTTCATCGGTGTAGAAGCTGTGGCCCTGCTCGGTCTTGAAGTGGAACTTGACCCAGAAGCGCTCGTTGGCGTCGTTGATAAAGCTGAAGGTGTGGCTGCCGTAGCCGTTCATCTCCCGCAGGCTCTTGGGGATGCCGCGATCGCTGAACAGTATGGTGACCTGATGCAGGGATTCCGGATGGCGTGACCAGAAGTCCCAGGCGGCGGTCGCGCTGCGCAGGTTGGTGCGCGGATCCCGCTTCTGGGTGTGGATGAAGTCAGGGAATTTCAGCGGGTCGCGGATGAAAAAGACCGGGGTGTTGTTGCCCACCAGATCCCAGTTGCCCTGCTCGGTATAGAACTTGAGGGCGAAGCCGCGCACATCGCGTTCGGCATCGGCGGCGCCCTTCTCACCGGCTACGGTGGAGAAGCGCAGGAATACAGGAGTCTGCTTGCCGATGGCGCTGAACAGATCGGCCTTGCTGAACTGGCTGATGTCGTGGGTCACGGTAAAGGTGCCGTAGGCGCCCGAGCCCTTAGCGTGAACCACCCGCTCGGGAATGCGCTCGCGGTCGAAGTGGGCGAGTTTCTCCATCAACCAGATGTCTTGCATCAGGATGGGGCCGCGCGGACCGGCGGTGAGGCTGTTGTTGTTGTCGACGACGGGGGCGCCGTTGGCGCTGTGCAGGGTCTTGTCAGTCATGGCTTCTCTCCTTGTTGATATGGGGCCAGCCTACGGATCTGCGCAGTGATGGGCCAATGGGCCTTTCCTCGCCCTTTGATAGGCAAGACAAATGGGTGCAGGTGGGGGATGTGTAACCGCGCCGGATATTGCATGATGGAGGTTTCGAGAAGGAGCCTCATATGCAGATTACTATCCGTCATGCCGAACCCGCCGATGCCCCCGCCTTGCGGGATCTTTACGCCATGCCCAATGCCCAGGCGGGCACTTTGCACCTGCCTATGCCACCCCTTAGCCAGTGGCAAAAACGGTTGGAGAACGGTGATGTGGTCGCCTTGGTGGCGGAGGCTGATGGGAGGCTGGTGGGTCAGATCTCATTGCATGTGGAGCCCAATCCCAGACGCAAGCATGTGGCCGGGATTGGCATGGGAGTGCGGGATGACTGGGCTGGCAAGGGGGTTGGCTCTGCCCTGATGGCCGCGGCGCTGGATCTGGCCGATAACTGGCTCAACCTGCACCGGATTGAGCTGACCGTCTATACCGACAATGAGGCCGCACAGGCGCTTTATCGCAAGTTCGGTTTTACCGAGGAGGGGCGAGCCCGTGACTATGCCTTCCGCCAGGGGCGTTATGTGGATGCGCTCTATATGGCCAGAGTCGCGGGGGGCGCCAGTCGCTAACGGTATGGTCGATTATCAGGCCAGATTGCGCCCGGTGATCCGGGCGCTGGAGCAGAATCCCGATCTCTCCATCGAAACGCTGGCAAGCAGTGCCTGCTTGTCTTTCTACCATTTTCACCGGGTATTTACGGCTGTGGCGGGGGAGACGCCCGGGGAGATGTGTCGTCGTCTGCGCATACAGCGGGCTGCTTGGCAGCTCTGCTATACCGATGCCAGTGTCACGGCCATTGCGTTGGGGGCGGGGCTCGCCAGTTCTCAGGCGTTTGCCAAGGTATTTCGCCGTTACTATGGTTGCACGCCGGGAGAGTTTCGCCGCGACAAGAGCAAGAATGGACACTTGATGAGCAAGGATGGACACGCACTTGTGCAGCCTAATCCTTATGCTGAGGGTCACTCATCAGCAAGGAGCAATACCATGAAAACCATCGAGATGGACGCCCGCACTCTGGCCTATATGCGTGTCACTGGCCCCTATGGCGAGGGGTATGACCCCGTCTGCCGCCAGCTGCATCAGTGGGCCAGCGCCCGCGGTCTGGAAGGTGGGGAGTGGATCTTCATCTATCACGATAACCCCGAGGTGACTCCGCCAGCCCAGTGTCGCACTGACATCGGGGTGACGGTGCCTGCGGGGACGGTGGGTATGGGAGCGGTCGAGATCCAGATTATTCCCGCCGGTCGTTACGCCCAGTCCCGTTATCTTATTACCGACCGCAGTCAGTATGGCCCTCGTTGGCAGGAGCATATCGGCGACATCGTTGCTGCCGGGCTGGAGTTTGGCAATGGTCCCTGCTTCGAGCTCTATCACAGCATGAGCGATGATCCGGTGCAGGACGATGTCAGCTTTTGCTCCAGCCTCAAGGGGTAGGGCACAACAAGACGCAAGGGATGGTACAGAACGTCGCGCAGAAACGAGAGAGCCGGACAGTGTTCGGCTCTTTTGCATCTGGCGGTTGGGCTGCGGTTAGCGCTGGAACCCCTTCTGGGCGAACTTGGGTCTGGCATTCATGATCTGCTCCACCTGCTCGTCGCTCATCTTGCCGCGCGACAGTCCCAGCACCTTGTAGGTGAGCAGCGGTCGGGCGGGCAGGGCGATCATCAGGGCGCGGATCTGGTTCTCGTCATCCTTCTCCCGGGTCGGCTTGCCGTAGGCGTAGGTGAGGACGCCGGCATCCATCAGGTTTTTGACGGCGGGCTCGGTGATCGGCAAGTTTATGACGCTTTTACGCTGCAGCACGAACTCGCGCAGCACCGCCTTCTCGTTGAAGTCGAGGAAGCCGATCATCTGGGCCAGCTGATCCTGCTGACGGCGCGCCTGCCACTCTTCGCATGCCCACTCCCAAGCGATCAGGAAGCCCTGACTGCAGAAGTAGGAGATGGCGATCAGCATGCCGACCCCCAGCCAGGCCGCATGATCCGCAGCCCACTGGCTGACGGCCCCTTTCATCAGCCCGGCTGGAAACAGCAGAATGATGCTGCAGCAGAGCAACAACCAGACCATCAGCCAATTGAGGCGGTTCAGTTGATAGAAATGTTGGATCCACCGTTTCATTGTTCATCCTTCCCAAACTGTTGTGGATAGTGAACTATCTACAGCAATCGGTGTGCCAACAGCGCAATAGCGGCGGGGAGGAGGGGCTGGCGAGGTTACATTCCCTTACAACTTATTGAATGAGTTGTCATTAATTTGCCTTGTGAAGCGGCGGTCGAGTTGCTAAAACGTCCCCTCAGTCATTGGGGAGTAGCAACCCGCCCGCATTCCGGGCCGGGCCCATGTCAACACTCTTGGATCCTCGAATCCATGGCATGGGCGGCGATAGGCACTATCGCTCTGCAAGACCTTTGGCCTCGATATGCACGCCAGCCGGGCGAGCCATGTCGGGTCCATTGGTTACTCTGCTCGCCTGGCGGTATCTATTATGTTGATTACCCTGCTGTTATTTCTCGTCTCTGCGGTCACCATCTACCTTGCCTGCGAATACTTCGTCAACGGCATCGAGTGGATCGGACACCACTTCAAACTCTCCCAAAGTGCCACTGGTTCGCTGCTGGCTGCACTGGGTACGGCCCTGCCCGAATGCATCGTCACCCTCACCGCCCTGCTGATGGGCAACACGACCGCCCAGCAGGAGATCGGCATTGGTGCCGCCCTCGGCGGGCCGCTGGTGCTGGCGACCATCGGCTATGGGGCGGTCGGTCTCACTCTGCTGCTTTGCATGGGGCGTACCGAACGCGCCATCGACGGCGAGGTGCAGCGGGAGATTGGGCGGGATCAGCGCTGGTTTATGGGGATCTTTCTGGTGGCGACCGCGCTGGGGCTGGTCGCCTTCACCGGCAAGAGCTGGCTGGCCCCGCTATTCGTGCTGGTCTACCTCATCTATGTGCGGCGCGAGCTGAAACAAACTGACAGCCACGAAGTCGAGCTGCCAGAACCTCTCAAGCTGGCCCCCGATGCGGGGATCCCGCCCCTTGGCAAGGTGCTGTTGCAGACGCTGGTGGCGCTGGTGGTGGTGGCGCTGGCGGCACAGCTATTTGTTCATCAGCTGGAGAGCATGGGCGAACTGTTTGGCCTCTCGCCAGTGCTGGCGGCCCTGCTGCTGAGCCCGGTGGCGACCGAGATGCCGGAGCTGATGAACGTGCTGATCTGGGTGCGGCAGGGCAAGAACCGGCTGGCGCTGGCCAATATCTCCGGGGCCATGATGATCCAGGGCACCATCCCCAAGGCGTTCTGTCTGCTCTTTACCCCATGGCTGCTGGATGGCGCCATGATGGCCTCCTCGCTGGTGACGCTGCTGGCGGTGGGGGGGCTCTGGTGGGGGCTCAGAAAGGGAGTGATGACCGCCGGGCGGTTGGCGCTGGTGGGTCTGCTCTATCTCGGCTTCTGCGGCTGGCTGCTGGTGAGCTGAAACGGGAAGCGCGGATATGAAAAAGCCCCCTTGGCAGGGGGCTTTGTTGTATCGGTTGGGGCGGTGCTTACAGCGCGGCGATTTCGGCCTGCTGGGCTTCCAGCTTGGTCAGCTGAAGACGGTAATCTTCCAGCTTCTCGCGCTCTTTGGCGATGACCGCTTCCGGCGCCTTGGCGACGAAGGCTTCGTTGCCAAGCTTGCCTTCGATGCGGCCGCACTCGCCCACCAGACGGGCAACCTCTTTGGCCAGACGGGCCAGTTCGGCATCCTTGTCGATGAGACCGGCCATCGGGATCATCAGTTCGGTAGCACCGATCAGCTTCTTCACTGACAGCGGGGCGGTTTCACCGTCCGCCAGTACGCGGATGGACTCCAGACGGGCCAGCGACTTGAGGAAGGCCTCGTTGTCAGCGGCGCGCTGGGCATCCTTGGTATCGCACTGGAGCAGCACGTTGAGGGGCACGCTCGGCGCCACGTTCATCTCGGCGCGGATGTTGCGGATGCTGACGATGAACTCCTTCACCCACTCCTGATCCTCCATCGCGGCTTCGTCCACCTTGGCGGCGTCGAATTCCGGGAAGGCCTGAATCATGATGGTGTCGGCGTGTACGCCAGCCAGCGGAGCGACCGATTTCCAGATGGTCTCGGTGATGAACGGGATGATCGGGTGTGCCAGACGCAGCAGGGTTTCCAGCACGGTCACCAAGGTATGGCGGGCAGCGCGCTGCTCGGCCTCGGAACCCTTGGTCAGCACCGGCTTGGTCAGCTCCAGATACCAGTCACAGAACTGGTTCCAGATAAATTCGTACAGCACGCCAGCGGCGATGTCGAAGCGGTAGGTATCGAGGGCGGTGCGGAAGTCACGGATAGCCACTTGTAGCTGGGACTGGATCCAGCGATCCGCCAGACTGAACTGCATCTCGCCGCCATTAAAGCCACAATCCTGATCTTCGGTGTTCATCAGCACATAGCGGGAGGCGTTCCACAACTTGTTGCAGAAGTTGTTGTAGCCATCCAGGCGCTTCATGTCCCAGTTGATGTCACGACCGGTAGAGGCCAGCGCAGCCAGGGTGAAGCGCAGGGCGTCGGTGCCGTGGGCATCGATCCCTTCCGGGAACTGCTTGGCAGTACGCTTGGCGATCTTCTCGGCCATCTGCGGCTGCATCATGTTGCCGGTGCGCTTCTCCAGCAGATCTTCCAGCGAGATACCGTCGATCATGTCGAGGGGGTCCAGCACGTTGCCCTTGGACTTGGACATCTTCTGGCCCTCTTCGTCACGGATAAGGCCAGTGATGTAGACGGTCTTGAACGGGACTTGCGGCTGGCCGTTTTCGTCCTTGATGAAGTGCATGGTCATCATGATCATCCGGGCAATCCAGAAGAAGATGATGTCGAAGCCGCTCATCAGCACGTCGGTCGGGTGGAAGGTCTTGAGTGCCTCGGTGTTGTTCGGCCAGCCCAGGGTGGAGAAGGTCCACAGGGCGGAGCTGAACCAGGTGTCGAGCACGTCTTCGTCCTGACGCAGTACGGTTACGGCCGGGATGCTGTGCTTGGCGCGCACTTCGTCTTCGCTGCGGCCAACGTAGACGTTGCCGGCGTCGTCATACCATGCCGGGATACGGTGACCCCACCACAGTTGACGGGAAACGCACCAGTCCTGAATGTCGCGCATCCAGGAGAAGTACATATTTTCGTACTGCTTCGGCACGAACTGGATGCGGCCATCTTCCACCGCTTCGATGGCAGTCTTGGCCATCGGTGCCACGCGCACGTACCACTGGTCGGTCAGCATCGGCTCGATGGGCACGCCACCGCGATCGCCGTAAGGCTGTTGCAGCACGTGATCCTTGATCTCGTCCAGCAGGCCCAGCTCTTCCAGCTTGGCCAGAATCGCTTTACGGGCGGCGAAACGCTCCAGACCGGCGAACTCGGCCGGCAGGGCGGCATCGTAGGCAGTGCTCGGGTTGCCGTTGGTGTCGACCACTTCGGCCTCGGCACGCACGTGGGCGTCCAGGGTGAAGATGTTGATCATCGGCAGGCTGTGGCGCTTGCCCACTTCGTTATCGTTGAAGTCGTGGGCCGGGGTGATCTTCACGCAACCTGTGCCCTTCTCCATGTCGGCGTGTTCGTCGGCAACGATGGGGATCAGACGGTTCACCAGCGGCAGCAGGATGTGCTGGCCGATCAGTGCCTTGTAGCGCGGGTCTTCCGGGTTCACGGCCACGGCGGTATCGCCCAGCATGGTCTCCGGACGGGTGGTGGCGACGATCAGGTAATCCTTGCCTTCGGCAGTCTTGGCGCCGTTGGCCAGCGGATAGCGAAGGTGCCACATGTGGCCCTTGATCTCGCGGTTCTCCACTTCCAGATCGGAGATGGCGGTGTTGAGTTTCGGATCCCAGTTCACCAGACGCTTGCCTCGGTACATCAGACCATCTTCGTAAAGACGGACAAACACTTCCTGCACGGCGGCGGAGAGACCCTCATCCATGGTAAAGCGCTCGCGCTCCCAATCCACGGAGTCGCCCAGACGGCGCATCTGGCGGGTGATGGTGCCACCAGACTCTTCCTTCCACTGCCAAATCTTGTCGATGAAGGCATCACGGCCGTAATCGTGGCGAGTCTTGCCCTCTTCTGCGGCGATCTTGCGCTCAACCACCATCTGGGTGGCGATACCGGCGTGGTCGGTACCTGCCTGCCACAAGGTGTTTTTGCCCTGCATGCGGTTGTAGCGGATCAGGGTATCCATCAGGGTTTGCTGGAAGGCGTGACCCATGTGCAGGCTGCCGGTGACGTTCGGCGGCGGGATCATGATGCAGAAGGAGTCTTTGCTGGTGTCGCCGTGGGGCTTGAAGTAACCCTGGGCTTCCCAGTGCTGATAGAGCGCCTGTTCGATGGCGTTGTGATTAAAAGTCTTTTCCATGGTCTCGCCGTAATCTGGATGGATGGAGTCTGGTGTTGATTCTTTATGGATCAATTGGTTGCAGTCAGGGCTGCGCCGGATCCGGTGCGGCAAGGACGGGCTGATCCCTCATTTCGAGGGTATGGCCTGCCTGGCGATAGTGCTTGTAGCGCTCGCGGGCTTGCTGCTTTTGTGTTTCGTCAGTGGGGACAAAATCTACCACTTGAGCGAAGTGTCCTGCAAACAAAGGTGTCGCAGTGGCCAGATTGATGAGGCGGGCGTAGCGCCGTTTCGGTGGCTGATAGCCGATCTCCACCGGGGCAATGCCGCTTTCGCCTTGCAGCTGGTGCGGTACGAAGCGCTCCGGCGGCAGCTGCCACAACAGCTCGTCCAGACGCAGGGCCTGGGCCTCGTCGTTGCAGAACAGGTAGATATGGCCCGCGCCCCACGACTCGGCAGCAAGAGTGCAGGCCAGTCGCTCGACCGCAGAAGCCTGCGCGTCATCCTGTTCGCTCATCAGGTAAAAGGTCACTTGGCTCATCAGGTTGATCCCGTTTTGCGGTGACGGAGTGTTGACCGCCTCATGAGGCTGACGGGGCGTTTCCCGTCCGCAGCTCACTGATTCAAGAATGAAACAAGGAAGAGGCGGGCCTCTTCCTTGTGGTTCAGGGTAACGCCAACCCTTCCGATGCAGCCATCGGCAGGGGCCGGAGAGTTACTCTTTCTCTTCGATATCCACGCCAGCCCGGTTCAGCAGGAACTGGGTCAGCAGGGGCACCGGACGACCGGTAGAGCCTTTATCCTTGCCACTCTTCCAGGCGGTCCCGGCGATATCCAAGTGAGCCCAGTTGTACTTCTTGGTGAAGCGTGACAGGAAGGCCGCCGCGGTGATGGTACCGGCAGGACGACCGCCGATGTTGGCCATGTCGGCGAACGGGCTGTCGATCTGCTCCTGATACTCGTCGAACAACGGCAGACGCCAGGCGCGATCACCCGCCTGCTCGGAGGCGTTGAGCAGCTCGTGGGCCAGCGGGTTGTGGTTGGCCAGCAGACCCGAGGTGTGGTGGCCCAGCGCGATGACGCAGGCACCGGTCAGGGTCGCCACGTCGATCACGGTTTCCGGATCGAAGCGGTCCACATAGGTCAGCGCATCACACAGCACCAGACGACCTTCCGCATCGGTGTTGAGCACTTCGATGGTCTGGCCGGACATGGAGGTGAGGATGTCACCCGGACGATAGGCGTTGCCACCCGGCATGTTCTCGCAGCCTGCCAGCACGCCGATGACGTTGATCGGCAGTTGCAGCTGGGCCAGCGCATGCATGGTACCGAGCACGGAGGCGGCGCCACCCATGTCGTACTTCATCTCGTCCATGCCGTCGGCCGGTTTGATGGAGATGCCGCCGGAGTCAAAGGTCAGACCCTTGCCGACCAGCACGATGGGCTTGGCATCCGGATGACCCTTGTATTCGATGATGGCCATCATGGCTTCGTTGTCGGAGCCGCGGGCCACCGCCAGATAGGAGTTCATGCCGAGCTCGGCCATCTCCTGCTCGCCCACCACCTTGGTGGTGATGTTGTCGTAGGCATCGGCCAGACGACGGGCCTGGGAGGCCAGATAGGCCGGGTTGCAGACGTTGGGCGGCATGTTCGCCACGTCGCGGCAGACCCGCACACCCTTGGCCACGGCCAGACCGTGAGCGATGGCTTTTTCACCAATGGTCAGTTCCCGACGCGTCGGCACGTTGAATACCAGCTTGCGCAGCGGGCGACGTGGCTCGGCCTTGTTGGTCTTGAACTGATCAAAGCTGTAGAGGCCCGCCTTGGTGGTTTCTACCGCCTGGCGCACCTTCCAATAGGTATCCCGCCCCTTGACGTGCAGCTCGGTGAGGAAGCAGACCGCTTCCATGGAGCCGGTTTCGTTCAGGGTGGTGATGGTCTTGTTGATGATCTGCTTGTACTGGCGTTCGTCGAGTTCCCGCTCCTTGCCGCATCCGACCAGCAGTACGCGCTCGCTGAGCACGCCCGGTACTTGATGCAGCAGCAGCATCTGGCCTGGTTTCCCTTCCAGGTCGCCACGGCGCAGCAGCGAACTGATATAGCCATCGCTGATCTTGTCCAGTTGTTCGGCAACCGGAGAGAGGCGACGAGGCTCAAATACGCCGACTACGACGCAGGCGCTCCGTTGCTTCTCTGGACTGCCACTCTTTACACTGAACTCCATGGAATCTCCTACATCCTAAAGACAAAAGGCACCTTTTATTGAATAATGCGGTGCTTGTTGGGGTATCAGAGGCGGAGCGAACAGCCACAGGCTCCGCAGTTCAAACTGGTAAAAATCCAATATACGGCCCTATTTTTCAGGCATTCGACTAAAAACACAAGTTTACTTGGGAATGACTGTGATCGTTTTCCGATATTTGTTCAGGGAAACCCTGAAAACCCAGCTGGCAGTGTTATTCGTATTGCTGCTTATCTTTGTCAGCCAACAATTTATCAAGATCATCGGTGACGCCGCCGATGGCGAGGTGCCGACACGTCTGGTCTCCACCCTGCTGCTGCTCAACTTGCCCAATATGGCGTTGTTGATGCTGCCTATCAGTCTCTTTTTAGCCATTTTGTTTGCCCATGGTCGCCTCTACGCCGAAAGCGAGATGACGGTGATGCATGCGGTCGGCTTCAGCCACCGTTTCGTGATGCGCAGCGCCATGTTGCTGGCCTTGCTGACGGCGGTGGTCGCGGCGTTCAACACTGGCTGGATCGCCCCGCAGGCCAAGGAGCGCGAGTATCAGGTGATCGACGAGTTCAAGTCGGACCCGGGTATCTCCTTCCTGCAGGCGGGCCGCTTTATGGAGCTCGACAAGGGGCGTCTGGTTGCCTATATCCAGGATTTGAACGACAACGGCTCAAAACTGCAAAAGATCTTCGTGCTGCAGCGAGCGGAGGGGAACAATCCTCCCTCGGTGGTGGTGGCGAGCGAAGGGGTGGTGACGGTCGATGAGAACGGCCTGCAGTGGCTGACCCTGATGGATGGCTCCCGCTACGAGGGGAACTTCTCCGGCAAGCAGTTCCAGATCTCCGATTTTCGCGAATATGGTCTGGTGATCCGTCAGCAGGAGATGGAGCGTTCCAACCGCAAGGCTGCGGCCAAGCCGACCATGGAGCTGTTCGGTACCCAGGACAACGCCATGATGGCGGAATTGCAGTGGCGTATCTCGCTGCCTCTCTCCATTCCGGTGCTCACCCTGCTGGTGGTACCGCTGGCGCGGGTCAATCCCCGTCAGGGGCGCTACGCCAAGCTGTTGCCGGCCATCATGCTCTATCTCTCCTACTTCCTGCTGCTCAGTGCCGCCCGTTCGGCCATCGACAGCGGTCGGCTGCCCTACTGGCCGGGGATGTTTCTGGTGCCGCTCGGTTACCTGCTGTTTATCGGCCTGCCCCTCAATCTGCAGGGCACCAGCTGGTGGAACGGGGTGAAAGGGCGCTATTTCAACAGAAAATCAGCATGATGCTGCAACATAGGAACTTCTGCTGATGTTTGGCATTCTCGATAGATATATCGGTAGGGTCATTTTCATGTCGATCCTGCTGTGTGAAATCACGCTCGTTGGTCTGGCGGGGCTCATCAAGTATGTGGAGCAGCTCAAGTCGGTCGGTGACGGCAACTACGACATGATCAACGCTCTCTACTATGTGCTGCTCTCCATGCCCAAGGAGGCGGTGCTCTTCTTCCCGCTGGCCGCGCTGCTGGGTGGCCTGATTGGTCTGGGTCAGCTGGCGACCAGCTCCGAGCTGGTGGTGATGCAGGCGGCGGGTCGCTCCAAGATCAGTATCGTGATGGCGGCGCTCAAGACGGCGATCCCGCTGATGATCATGGTGGGGCTGATGGGGGAGTATGTGGCCCCTATCGCCAAGCGGATGGCAGATGACATCAAGGCGGGCGCGCTGTCCGAAGGTCGTCTGACGGTTTCCGCCTACGGGGTGTGGGCTCGCGATGGCAACAACTTCGTCAATATCAACGGGGTGCGTAATGATGGCGCCCTCACCGGCATAACCCTCTATCGCTTCACCCCCGAGCGCAAGCTGATCGACGTGGTGCAGGCGCAGGAGGGGGTGTTCGAGCGTCACCACTGGCTGCTCAAGCAGACCCAGGTTACCCGCTTCGACGATACCGCGCAGATCCGCAGCGAGCAGCATGACAAGATGGAGTGGAGCTCGGAGTTGACGCCCAAGCAGCTGGGGGTGGTGAGTATCGACCCAGAGAACCTCTCGGTCTCCGGTCTGCTCGACTACATCGGCTATCTCGATGCCAACAAGCAGGATGCCGGTCGCTACAAGCTGGAGATGTGGCGCAAACTGCTGTCACCGCTCTCGGTGGTGGCGATGATCCTGCTGGCCTCCTCCTTCATCTTCGGCCCGCTACGCTCGGTGAGCATGGGGGCACGGATGCTGATGGGGATCATGACCGGCTTCGCCGTCTATGTGAGTGATCGGGTGTTTGGCCCCATCAGTCTGGTCTATGCGGTACCGCCGATTCTGGCGGCTATCGCGCCCAGCCTGCTGTTTGGCGGTATCTCCTTCTATATCCTCAGCCGCAAGCAGTAATCCGCATGAGGTTATGAGGAAATGCAAAGAGGGCACCTGTTGGTGCCCTCTTTCGTTGCTGCATTGACCCGGTATTACTTGTTCAGCAATTCCAGATTCTCCTGTTTGCTCAGCACGATCACTTCGCACTCGGCCCAGATATCCTGAAACGCCCGCGGACGCTGGCGGTTGAACAGGCACATCAGGTTGCCCAGACCAAAGGCGGCGGTGGCGAGACGGATCAGCGCCTGGGTAACGCGGATGTGGCTGCCATCCTCGTTCTGAATGCGCAGCCGCCAGGCGCGCATGCCGACGGTCTGGCCAGCGCGGGTCCAGAACC
>NZ_QAJD01000061.1:0-13897 GCF_003061465.1 Aeromonas sp. HMWF017 | reverse complement strand
GGGTGTAGATCAGGCTCAGGTGGTGGCGGGTCAGCAACCAGACGGTATCTTCACCCGCCGGTACGCTTGCCATGCCGGTGATCAGCAACAGCTTGGCGACACCCATGCCGATAAAGCCGGCGATGATCAGCAGCGAAGTCACCACCAGCGCATCATAAATCAGAGCGCCGAGGCGACGCAGCAGACCTGCTGACGGGTATGGCTGAGTGGCGGGAGAGGGGGATTTTTGTTGGACTTTTTTAGGCTTGGCCATCGTTTTTATTCCATTAAGATGATGGCGGCATTCTATGTAACTGGCCCCGCATCGGCAAGGCGTTGAATAAATGAACAAACGGGAGTGTTCAATCGAAAAACACCTTGCATGGCATCGCGCCATTCGTATAATCCCTCGCAGTTGCCCGGGTGGCGAAATCGGTAGACGCAGCGGATTCAAAATCCGCCGGTGAATAACCGTGTCGGTTCGAGTCCGACCCCGGGCACCATATTACAGTTTCATGCCGTATCACGGCAGACCTGAAACCCGCATAGCTTAAGGCTCTGCGGGTTTTTTGTTATTTCCTGTCGTATCATATAGCCTCATGACATACCCCCATTGCCGGGGGTACATCTGGGGGTATCAGTCCAGATGGGGGTAAAAAGTACCCCCTCAGGCCACCAGCCCGCGCCGTTACAGGCCCGCAGAGTGTCCACTTTTTGTCCCCCAGCATGCGATAAGTACCCCCAAGCAGAGACGGGAGATACCCCCATGCCGTTATCCGATACCGCAGCCAGGCAAGCCAAGTTCAGCGGCAAGCCTCAGAAGCTTTCCGATGAGAAGGGACTGTTCCTGCTGGTCAATCAGTCTGGTAAGTACTGGCGGCTCAAGTATCGCCATGGTGGCAAAGAGAAGGCGCTTGCCCTGGGTGTCTATCCAGAGGTGTCACTGAAAGAGGCGAGAGCTAAGCGGGATGATGCCCGCCGCCTGATCGCCGATGGCGTTGATCCCGGCTTGGTCCGCAAGCAAAGCAAGGTTGCTAGTCGGCTGGCCAGCGAAAGCAGTTTCGAAGCATTGGCGCGGGAGTGGCACCAAAGCCAGCTTGCCCGTTGGAGCCAAGGCCACTCCACTCGGGTAATCGAATCCTTGGAGGTCGATGCCTTCCCCGATCTTGGGCTTGTTCCTGTTGCTGAACTGACCGCCCCCATGATGCTGGAGGCTCTGCGGAAAGTTGAGAAGCGCGGAGCGACCGAAACAGCTGGGCGAGTGCTGCAGCGGATCAGTGCCATCATGCGTTATGCCATCCAGACAGGCCGAGCCAGCTACAACCCAGCTCAAGACCTGAAAGGGGCACTCAAAGCCGCCAAGAAAGAACACCGGCCAGCATTGCCCCGGGCGGAACTACCAGAGTTCTACCGCCGTCTTGCTGTTGAGCCCCTGAACCCTGCTACTCGCCTTGCTTTCCATCTGCTGATGCTGACCATGACCCGCCCGGGCGAGGTGCGCTTTGCCCGCTGGGATGAATTCGACCTGGAGCGGGCAGAGTGGCGGATCCCTGCTGAGCGGATGAAGATGCGTTCAGAGCATATCGTCCCACTATCCCGGCAGGCGCTGGCTGTCCTTGATGAGCTCCACCAGCTCACCGGTCATTGTGATCTGTTATTTCCCAGTGAGCGCAACCTGACCAAGCCCATGAGTGAGAACACCCTGAGCTATGCGATGGGACGGATGGGGTATGCGGGCGTTGCTACTCCTCATGGGTTCAGGGCTCTGGCATCCACCACCTTGAACGAAGAGGGCTTTGATCCGGACGTTATCGAGCGCCAGCTGGCCCACGCTGAACGCAATAAGGTGCGGGCTGCCTATCACCGGGCCGAGTATCTGGATGACCGCCGCAAGCTGTTGCAGTGGCTTGCTGACTTCTACGAATCCCAACAAGGTGGCAATGTGCGCCCTGTGAATTTCAACCGAGCGGTGTAACGACTTTGCCGGGCCTAGATTGGCCGATCGAAGAGCGGGACGCCTTGCCCGCCTGACCCGGCGACCATTTCAAGGGTGCGTTAGAAGGTGAACGCAATGGCAAAACAACCACAAAAACAGCCAGCAACAGGATTACCCCCATTAGCCCCTCTTGAATTTTGCCCCCCAGAGCGAGCTGCAAGGCTACTAACTTGTGAAGTTGAGGATATTTATCACTGGGCCGCAGTAGGGGCCATCACGCTCTATGCCGAATTTTATGACTATGAAATTGCCGGTAAAGACTATGCGATATTTGTTGATGAAATACATTTTCATCACGAAGAACCACCAACGAATTTTAATAGTCTGCCGACAGTAGATGGTGGTCGAGAAAGCTCCTATTACCAATGGGGATATCAATACAATGCCGCCATAGGTTTGCCGCGGCCAGAAGATGGCTGGCGGCATCGGGAGGTAAATATTACCGGACTCTGGGCGCTTACTCCCTACGATATTGCTCAAATACAATCGCCCCCCATGCATGAGGACATATGCTGGACTCTCACTACTAGGTTTGTGGGTAATGAATTGCCTCAATGGTGGAAAGAGGGGGACCCGTTAGGGGTCGATCTTAGTGGCGCTGTAATACCCAATATGCAAAAGCGGTTGCGCGTGGTGCGTGAAGATCTGTTAAAAATTCAGGCGCATATGAAGTCTGGCAATGTAATGAGCAAGGTAACCAGCGAATCACGCCGAGAATGGGGCAACCCATATATGGAGGAGTCTCAGCCACATCCAACCGCGGAATACCATGCTTCTACCAGAGAGCGCGTGCTTGTTGCAGCCCTTCATGCGCGCAGTAGATGGCCTGATGAATGCGTGACCTATGTTGCTTGGGCCAATGCTTTGTGGGATCACTCGAATGAACTGTTTGGGGGGAATGACGCTCCCCTATCACGGGAATCTATCCAGCGTTTATTGAGTGCGGCGGAGGGTAGAAACGAAGTTTATAAGCGTTGCTAAGCCGTGATGCTGGTGGGTCTACAGACTGTACGGTACCAGCACCTCCCGTGAGGTAACTTGTACCGTACATAGAGAACGCGCTTCCTCATGCTTCAATCGCTCTCGATAGGGTAATACATCACGGGAGCGAATAAGCCATGTCAAAACATCAATCTCATCAACCTCGAGTTCTGCCCGCAGAGGGTTATGTCCGAGCAAAAATCTTGGCCCCCATGCTGGGGATCGCCGAGGTGACTCTATGGCGCTGGGCCGCAGATGGCAAAATCCCGAAGCCGATTAAGCTGGGGTCGCGTGTAACTGCCTGGCGGGTGGAGGATGTGCGCCGGTGGATGGACGCTCAAGGCCAAGCGGCATAAGGGGGCGATGATGAGCAAAAAAGAAAAGGCCGCACCGCAGAACGGCACGACCCTCAGTCAGCACTGGGATCCTACCACCAAGGCAGCCAGAGACGCTACCAAGATCGAGCTGGTGGCCCTCCATCTGGTTGAGAATGGCACCGATGGGATCAGTTCACTGTCGGCTCTGGCAGGGCTACATGACCTCAATCCACGGAACTCGATCAGCGAACTGCGCCGCCATCACGGGATCACTATTCTCGATGAGTATTTCAGCCACCAGCATAGTGGCGATGGCGTGGCCCGCTTCAAGCGCTACTGGGTCGCCGACCGCGCTCAGGCCAGAAAGCTGGTTGAACTGGTGAACCTCAAGCGCAGGCAGCGCGGGGCCCAGCCATTGAGCCAGGGGCATGTGTCGAGCTACATCGCACGCTTCCCATATCCGACAAAGACGCCAGCATCTAACCACCAGCCCGCCGCGTAAGGGATAAACCATGAATATGAGAACCAATGGGCGCAGAGCCCAGGGCGAAGCCTTGCCCAAATTCGAGCGGACAGGGTTGCCTGATACCGTGCGACACGGTACGATCTTCCCTGTCGTCACCTTAAGCAAGTGGCGGCGTGGCTGGCGGATTAAGCACCCGAAAGCTGTGACTAAACCAAGGACAATTCGTACCTCTTCCCCCGTCTCCGGCATCCTGCCGGGGATCTATCCAGTTTTGGGGGCATGGGTCGGGAGCCAAAGAAAACGCCCCCACTGTGCCTTCCTTGGTTTGGCACTGCTTTGCGGCTACCCGATCCGCCTTGGTCTATCAAAACCAAGGATTCATACCATGATCTTCACCTTCCTGATCGCCTCGAGCGCCTGCCGACTGGCAGACCTGCGCCGTATCCGCACCATTACCGCCGTTGCTGACACCGAAGCACAAGCCCGTATCGCTCTGGCTGGCCTGCCTTTGGTATTCATGTCCCGCACTCCGACAGGGAGGACCTAAGCATGAGAACGACCAAGCAGAAGGCGAGCCCCGAGTTTTTGGCCGAACTGGCAGACCTCTCCCTGCGCCGTGTGCGCCGCATAGTGAATGGCAAGCCGGTTATGGTGACACTGATCAGCCAGCCTGATGAGCCTCCCCACCAGCCGACCAAGGGGGGCAAGGCATGATCTACTTCGCATGGGCAACCGGTAGTGAACAGCCCACCTTCACCGGCCCTATCAACCCACGCACCGGCAAACGCTCACAAGTCGGCAGCCTGAGCGCATTTAGTTGGCGAACAGACCGAGATCGGTTTATTGCCCAAGCCAACGGCGCCGCAGTGGCCGTGACAGCCAATCAAGCGCGGGAACTCAAAGCCGGATTGGATGAACGGGCTTTCAAAGAGCTGGTGGCCGTACTGACAGGGGGTGAACGATGACCTCGGCGATCAGGGGGGTCACAGGGCCTCGTTTTGTCTCTGATGTGGTCGCCGCGGCCTGTGGCCACTGGCCTGATCTGCTGGCTGCTGTCGGTATCGACATCCCGCGCCGTGGCAAGCATGGTCCATGTCCTGCCTGTGGAGGTAAGGACCGGTTCCGGCTGGATGACAAGGCTGGGCGTGGCACCTGGATTTGTAACCAGTGCGGGAATGGGGATGGACTGGATCTGGTGGGTAAGGTGACCGGCAGGCAGCCCAAAGAGGCCGCCGAGCTGATCGCCCCGCTGGTGGGCTTATCGGATGGCGGTCTTGACCCTGCCGCGCGTGAGCAGATCCACCAGCAACAACAGGCCAGGGCGGAGCAAGAGCACAAGCAGGCGGAGCAACAACGGCGCAAGGCCGCCCGAAGGGCCACCAGCATCTCGGCAGACATCAAGCAAGGGGTCAGCCCATATCTGGAACGTAAGGCGCTGTCTGGCTTGGCTATGCCGCTCACTCAGCGGGTCATCGCAGTGGGCGAACTGACATACCAACCCGGTTCGCTGGTGGTGCCCCTGTGGGATGAGGTGGGGGAGCTGGTTAACGTTCAGCTCATCAACACAGAGGGGGACAAGCGTTACCTGCCTGGCGGCCAGAAGGCCGGGGCTTTCCACCGTATCGATGGTGGGGAGCTGGTGGCCGTGGTGGAGGGATATGCCTCGGGGCTGTCTGTCCAGGCGGCAACTGGAGCGACAGTCTATTGCGCCATGGATGCCGGTAACCTGCAGGCCGTGGCAGAGATTGCACGCCGCCAGCACCCAGAAGCCCGGATCCTGCTCTGTGGCGACAATGACGAAGGCACCGAGGGTAATCCCGGCAAGACCAAGGCCGAGCAAGCAGCTGCAGCCGTAGGTGGGCTGGTGGCCCTGCCACCGGTTGCCTGTGACTGGAACGACTACCACCAAGCCCATGGGCTGACCAAGACACGAGAGGCCATCATGAGCGCCAGCACCGCACCAGCCACCAGCAATCAGACGAGCGAAAAGGGTCTGTCCATTGAGCAGACCCAAGGCGCCAGCCAGAAGGAAACGGCAGAGGTGATCCCGCTCCACGCCGAGCAGCAAGCCACCAGCACGGTGAGCGGGCAAAGGTTGCCGGAGGGGTTCGAGATCCGGGGTGATCGCCTCTGTGCGTTGATGATGGTTGGTCGGGGCGAGGATGCGCACCAGGAGTGGGTACCGATCTCCAGTCCGATCTGGGTACTGGCTGAAACCTCTGACGAGCAAGGCCGGGGTTATGGCCGGTTACTGGAATGGCTGGATAGTGCTGGGCGATCTCGCCAGTGGGCAATGCCTGTCCGCTCCCTGGTACCGCGCAACGGTGACGAGGTATTTGCCGCCCTCTTGGATGCGGGCTTGCCATTCATCGAACTGGGCCACAAGCGCAAGCTGAATGCCTACCTGATGAGCTGTCAGCCTGAGCGCCGGATCACCTGTGTGGAGCGTACCGGCTGGCATGGGCGGGCCTATGTACTGCCTCAAGGGTCAATAGGGCCTGATGCTGATGGGGTGATCCTGCAAACGACTGGATACGCAGCCAGCGACTTTACCGAACGCGGTACCTTGGCTGAGTGGCAACAGGGGGTTGCGGCGCTGGCCGTGGGTAACTCCCGCCTGTGCTTTGCGCTGTCGCTCGCCTTCGCAGCCCCACTGCTGACTCTGGTAGGTATGGAGGGTGGTGGGTTCCACCTCAAGGGGGAGAGCACAGACGGCAAGACCACCATCATGAAGGCCGCGGCCAGTGTCTATGGCAACCCGGATCGCTACAGCCAGACATGGCGAGCAACCGGTAACGCCATCGAGGGGATCGCCAGTCGGCGCAATGATGCCTTGCTCTGCCTAGATGAGCTGGGAGAGCTGGACGGCAAAGAGGCTGGGCAAGTGGCCTACATGCTGGCCAACGGGCAAGGCAAAGGCCGTAGCAAGCAGGATGGGGAGCTGAGAGAGCGCAAGGCGTGGCGCTTGTTGTTCCTCTCCACCGGGGAATTGAGCCTTGAAGATCACGCCGCCAGCGCAGGCCAGCGCACCCAGGCGGGGATGGAGGTGCGCACAATCCAGATCCCGAGCGACACCGGCCACCACGGGGCGTTTGAGTGGCTACATGGTATGGAGAGCGGGCGCACCTTCGCCGACACGCTCAAAGCCAACAGCGACAGCCAACACGGCAGCGCGTTTCGAACCTATGCCGAGGCATTGGCCGGGGATCTGGATGCGCACAGCGAGCGCCTGCGTGGCGAGATAAAGCGCCTGGCCGCCGAACTGACGCCGAAGGGGGCGGGCAATCAGGTAGGCCGCGCCATCAACCGGTTCGCGCTGGTGGCGGCTGCCGGTGAGCTGGCAACCCGGCTGGGGGTCACAGGCTGGCCCGATGGGGAGGCGCTGCGAGCGGTGCGGGTCTGCCTCAAAGCGTGGCTGGCAGAGCGTGGCCACCTTGGCAACAAGGAGGACGCAGCGACCTTGGAGCAGGTGCGCGGGTTCGTCACAGCCCACCAATACACCCGCTTTGCTGACTGGTTCGACACCAGCCACCGTCCGGCCAACATGGTTGGATACCGTAAGGCTGAGTCTGACGGAGTGAGCTTCTTTGTGCTGCCCCCAGGGTGGGCCGAGATCACCAAGGGACGAGATCCCAAGCGAGCGGCGCTCTTGTGTCTCGAGGCTGGCTATCTGCTGACAGGCAAGGACAAGAGGCGGCTCCAGCGCAAGGCAAGGCTACCCGGCATGAGTGGTTCGGTGTGGGCGTATCTGCTGACAGAGCGCGTACTGGCTGACGAGGCGGAGGGGTTGGAGGACGAGTAACGCCAGCCAGAAGTATGGGATGGCAGCCAAATTGACCCCAACCCCAATAAGAACCTGAGTGAGTGGGATGTATCTGAGTGTCATAGGAAATCTGACAATGTCAGAGAAACCATGACAGGCGTGTCGGGGAAGAAAATGGAGGGCTGCCGAGTGTAGCCCTTTTCCTTCCTGCCTCATGCGCGCGCGTAAGAAACAAGGCAAAAATGGTGGGAACAGTGGGAACAAGATTACCTAGTGAGCCTACAAGCCTTATATATCAAGGGTTAGCGCTGTTCCCACCTAGTCCTCTATATGGTGGGAACAAGGTGGGAACAGTGGGAACAAAAAGGCCACGTGTTGAGGTTGTTCCCACCTGTTCCCACTACCTCAAGGCCTTGGTGGGAACATAGAAACCCAGTCATGGCGCGGGTTAGCGGGCATTGTTCCCTTGTTCCCACCGTTCCCACCACTTTTTTGAAGCTATAGAGCGTGAGCAGGCGATCAACATCACAGTTTTCAGGCAACAGGGGGTTGCATTGAGATTGAGCAACGAACAACGAGAGCAGGTGATCGAACTGCGCCGCCATCATTCACTTCGTGAGGTGTCTTCTCTGGCTGGCCTCCCTCTGGGGACGGTGAAAGCCATCGTCAGCCGCTCTGGGCTGTTCACTGACAACCCAACGCACCGGGCCATGTTCACATTGCCTCCCATAGAGCGCAGCGGGGAGACATTGCCAGCGGTTCAAGAGCTGCCACCCCAGCAGGTTGTTACAGGGGACAGGGAGATCGATGCCCTGCTTTGGTTGCGCCAGGTGATAGAGACCGGGGATCCCGCCCGAATTGAACAAGCCAGAGAAGCGGCAGGGCGGATCACTACCCCACCGGATGAGCTGGAGAAGCGTTACGGCAACTGGCTGGTGGCCAGAGGGGGAAACATCATGGCAGGCCTTGGCAGTATCGGGTTTGCCGATCTGGATGGGCTGGCCGAGAAGTCTATCACCCGGCGAGCCAGAGGGGCCGAGGCCATCGGACGATTCGGGGATGCGTTGTGGAACGATACACCAGCAGAGGCGTTCTGCCTGGAAGCGCTCCGCGGGCTGGAGTTGGTCAAATGTGAGTATCCGCCAGTGCTGGTGGCTGGGCGGTTCAAAGCTCTGCCGGAGTTGATGCCGCACACCCTGAGTGATTGCCTGCATGAGCTGGCCTACTGGGACGATCTATACCGGTTGCGCCGTGCCTGCGATGCCAGCGGTTATTACGAGAGCAGAATGGAGGCATGGGCCAGAGAAGCATTTGTGTTTGGCTTGCTGGCTGAACTTCGACCACGCAGCCGGGAGGAGTCTCTGGCAACCCTTCGGTACCTGATGGGTTGCGAGCGTAAAGGGTGGCCAGAGGCAGACCGGATCTTGGAAAACTTGATCAGGTGACCCATTGCCAGCTGGTGGCTGCCACCACTGGAAATCCCCCAAGAGGAGGGGACGACACCTCAAAGCCATGATAACGGCACGATTTGAAACAGTGTCCATCGATGCCACGCACATGTCTGAAACATTTCTGCATGGAATCGAGGTCAATCCTGCCGGCAGGTAAGCCTGCCAGCTCATCCATTCAATCCGGTGAGATCATGGAAAACAAACTCCCTGAATATCTGAAGATCAACGATGACGGCAGCGCCGATATCACCTTGTCACGCCCGGCGAGCATTGGCGGCACCAAAGTGTCTGTGCTGCGCATGCGCGAGCCGACCGTGGGTGATCAAGAGATCGCCGCCCAGATGACTGGAAACGATGCAACCCGCGAGATCACCGCCTTTGCCAACCTGTGTGGGCTGGCGCCGGACGATATCCGCAAGCTGCCGATGCGCGACTATGGTCGTCTGCAGCGGGTTTACACCTTTTTTCTCGACTAGCACCTGAATACATCCGCCAAGGGGTGTTAGCGCTGGCCTTGCACACAGGCTGGTCAAAGGCGGAGATCAGCGCCCTGCGCACGTCACGGTTTATCTGGTGGATAAAGGGGCTGCCCAAAGACGATGGCTAATAAAAAACTCTCAGCAACCATCACCATCGGCGGGGCGGTTGCCTCAAGTCTCAAATCTGCATTTGGTTCGGTAAAGGGCGGAGTCAACGAGGTTGGCTCCGCTATTCGCTATGCCGAACGGCAGCAAAAGCTCCTTTCTCGGTCAATCCAGACATTCGGCAAGCAAGGCCGTAATGTGGATGGGTTGCGTCAAAAATACGTGGCTATTACCAGCCAGATTGACCGGCTGCGCGAGGCGCATCAGCGTCTTAACCGGATCAAGAGTCAGCAGCGGGAGAACGGGGCCGATCGCCGTGAGCTCGGCGGGAAGATAGCCAATACAGCAACCGCAGGCGCTGCGATCGCACTGCCATCTTTCGCCATGTTCAAGCAATCATCGCAGTTCAGCTATGACCTGATGATGATCGGCCTGACTGCTGAGATGACCAAAAAGCAGGTTGCTGATCTCGGTGGCACAATGGTCACCCTCTCAGACCAAACCGGTGTCAGCCAGGAAAACATGAAGAACGCCTTCGGCTTTCTGGTTGCAGCCGGTCAAAAAGTCGGGGAGGCACAAGCCAACCTCAAGTCCATCGGTAAAACGGCGAAAGCCACCGGATCTGATATTGAGGATGTGGCCCGCGCCTCGTTCACCATGGGCGATGCGCTCAAGGTCAAGCCTGACCAGATGCAACGCGCCATGGATATGCTGGTGCAGGCGGGCAAGGCGGGTAACTTTGAATTCAAGGCCATGGCCGCCGAGCTGCCCGGGCTTGGTTCATCGTTCCAAGCTCTTAAGATGACCGGCACCGAGGCTGTGGCCACCATGGGTTCTGCGCTGCAGATTGCCATGAAGGGCGCAAAATCAGAGTCAGAAGCCGCCAACAACCTGTCCAACTTCCTCTCCAAGCTCATGTCAGAGGAAACCGCCAAGAAGGCGGCGAAGATGGGCGGCAACATATCCAAGGTGATCCGGGATGCGCAAGCGTCAGGAGCCAACCCCATCGAAGCGGCTATTGCCGAGATCAACCGCATTACCAAGGGCGGTGATCAGGAGCTGATATCCAAGCTGTTTGGCGACATGCAGGTTCAGAACTTCATTCGCCCCATGCTTCAAAACCTCGAAGAGTACAAGAAGATCAAGCAGGAGGTGCTCGATTCTCAAGGGGTGGTAGAGCGCGACTGGGCAACCGTCATGGCCAGCAGCAAGGAAAAGACCGAGGGGCTATCAAACTCCGTGTGGGGTCTGACCAAGGCGATCGGCGGGGCGCTGGATCCGACCGTGGGCAAGCTGGTGGATAAATTGACGCCAGTCGTGCAAGCAACAAGGGATTTTGTTACGGCAAACCCCAAGCTGGTGGGCGGTGTAATTATGGCTGCCGGTGCCTTCACAACAATGAGACTGGCTGTTCTTGCCACCAAGTTCGCGTTCACCTTCCTGAAAGGTGGGATGCTGTCGATCGTTGGCCTGTTTTACAAGACATCAGCTGCGGCAACCGTGGCCGGTGTTGGAAGCACAGCCGCCGCTGGTGGGCTAACCGTACTTGGCAAGGCGTTCAGGTTCGTTGGTAGGGCCATCATATGGATGGGGCGCGCACTGTTGATGAACCCGATCGGATTGGCGATCACCGCCATTGCTGGTCTTGCATACGTCGTATATGAAAACTGGGATACCTTGAAGCCATTTTTTACCGCCCTGTGGGATGACATCGTTGGCAAGTTTGATTATGCGGTTAAAAAAATCAAAGGCCTGATCGATGACATTAAAAAGCGCTGGGAGGGGCTGAAAACGCTTGTTTCTGGTGGGGTTGGTAGTGCGTGGAATTCAACTGTAAACACAGTAACAAGTGCTGGAAATAAAATTGGTGACGCATGGGAAAAGACCAAGAGCTGGGCTGGCTTCAGCTCAGGTAGCGAGCCTGGTGCAAACACCGCAGCTCCTCTTCCAAATCCATCACTGCCCCCGCTTCCTAAAATAGCCGGAAGCAAGAGATCAACAACCATCACAAATCATAACCAGTACGACCTGACTATAAACGCTCCGCCGGGGGCCGATCCAAAAGAGATAGCCAGAGAGGCGGTAAAGGAACTTAAGCGGCAGCAGGGTATTAGCGCTCGTAGCATGATGCCAGATGGCTATGTTTTTCAGGGGTAACAAGAAATGATCGGCCTTTCCCTTGGCCCCGGTGGGATGCTGCGGCCAGGGGCCTTCCAGTTCAGCACCACCGCAGCGAATACCGCTGGGCATCACCGGATCGCTTCGGCAAGCAGCTCAACCTGCAATAAACCGGCCCTGCCAGAGAGGCGATCTCGCTGGTGGCCGTCATCTATCCGGATAACCCGACCAGGTGACCCCGTGGTTACCTGGTGATCGCATTATTGGGGGCTCCTTGTTTTCACATAGAATACTTGTATGAAGGAACTCGGTGTTTCATACAAGGAGTCTGCGAGCTCTGCCGCCATCAATGACACCTGACAATCAAAAAGCATGTTTTTCGCCTCTAAATACCGAGGCCTTTCATACAAGATAGGTGGAACTCCTCAGCGCATTTGCGGATACCCCGCGTGATGTGTGACATATGCCCCACCTACGCTGTTGCTTGCCGGTAGTCACCTTCTCGGTGTGGAAACTCGGCGCCAAACTCGGCAAGCCTACCCGCGAACCCTTATCGGTAGCAGGGTATAAACCTGCGCTTAATCCGCAAGGTCTACCACCCAGCCCCACAAAAACTGAAGTTTCCACCAACCCTCCACAATAACCCGAGCGCAAGCCGTTATTAAGCATTTCAGGTAAAGAAGTGCCGGACCAGAAGAAAGCCGATGACGATGCTTCAATTGCGCTGATGTCCAAGCGCTTCAAAAAGGTGGCGGAAGTTATTGGTACTGAGAAGGCTGTCGCTGTGCTCAACGTCCGTTCCGCATCACGCCAGGATCCCCGTTTCGGGGAAGCAATCTTCCCTGTTTGGGGGAATGTCTCCCCGTTTTGGGGAATGTGTCTTGCCGAGACTTTGCTGGTGGGCTGTCTCTCCACTCACCCCACACTGTCTTCCGCCGGAGCAGTGGGGGTAGGTTTAGTCAGTGAGCGAGCCTACAACGCGCAGCAAGCTGGGCGGGTGAATTCATGGCCTACCATATGATTTTCGGCTGGGTCCTTCCTCGGGGGGCACCCCTGCGGGGGCATTGACCGCGCGATCTTTGATATCTGCGTGTGCGCTGGAAGTGGAATTTATGTTTATATCTGCCACTCGAGATCGAGGCCCTATCAGGGATTGAGACGGACTGAGTTATAAAGTATTGCCATGGCCATCATGATCTATGGTGGCTCCAAGACGGGTTAAGTTTTTGGTATGGGGGTTATATGGCAAAAAATGTTCAGGTGCCTGCGTTGATCCGCCGTTGCGACATTGAGCAACTGCTCGGTGGGATCGGCAGAACCACCTTTTACCGCCGCCGGCAGGAATGGGCTGCACAGGGAACCCCGTTCCCCGAGTCTCTCAACTGGATGGCAAAAGGTGGGGCTCTTTGGCGCCGGCATGAGGTGATCGCTTTTCTCGTTGAAAGAGGGCTCATGCTGCCGGAACCGAATAACGAGAAATGAGAGAGGATGTGGGTGCTTCTCGGTCACCCACTGCAGCGAAAGCCCGCATCCTGAAATTTATTTGGGCGTTATTTGTGTCATAGCATATCACCCCAGCGCGTACAGTTTGGGGGTATTTATGGGGGTATAAACGAAAATGCCACCATTAACACCAATTTAAAAACAATAGCTTATATGCTTAATTCGATAGAGACCCCGGCACCATCAAATTCATGACAAAAGGCCATCAGCAATGATGGCCTTTTGTTTTTTGGCGTTCCTGCGCATTGGTGCGTTGCTGCTGAGCAGGCAGTACTTCCCGTTACCTCTTGGTATCCCTTCTCTTTTCCCTCTCTCCGTTATTTCCTTTTCTTGATATAGCCGCTGACGGCATCGCCGCCAGCTGACTGTTTCTATTGCTGTTTTTTCATGTCTTGCGGCGCTGAAATATGCTGGTTGCGCTATCCCAGCAGGGCAAACAGCAGGGTCCCGAGGGTACCTGCGAGCGTCAGCACGATGATGGCTCTGGGTGTGCCGTGCAGCTTGGTCCACATAAACAGGCTGGTGAGGGCCAGCAGCAGCAGGGCCAGGGCGGCGATATCGCCAAACAGCTGCCAGCCGAGGCCGGTACCCATGCCGCGGTGCAGCCGGTTGAGGCTGGCGGCAAAGTTGGCTTGCTGCAGATCGGTACGTACCAGCAGGGTACCCTCAACATAGCTGGCGGCCACGCTCTGGCTGAGGGTAACGCCGCGCATTTCCCACTTGGCGGGCAGGGTGAGCG
>NZ_QAJD01000060.1:0-11793 GCF_003061465.1 Aeromonas sp. HMWF017 | reverse complement strand
GTTCGTCTATGGCCGCAGTGCCTTTGACTACTCCCGCCCGGCGCCGAAGCGCTACCCGGCCCGCCAGACCCTGGAGGCAAGCCAGGCCATCGCCCGCCTGCATGGCCTTGGCGAGGAGAGCGTGGTGTTTATTCAGCAAAACCCGGAGGTGATCGATCAGGGGGTATTCCATAACGACGTGATCGCGGTGGGCAACCAGAACGTGCTCTTCTTCCACCAACAAGCATTCCTCAACACCGAAGCGGTGCTGACCGAAATCCGCGGCAAGTTTGGCGAGGGGGATTTGCACTTTATCGAAGTGCCGACCGCCGAGGTATCCGTGCTGGATGCGGTGAAATCCTACCTGTTCAACACCCAGATCCTCACCCTGCCGAGCGGCGAGATGGCCATCATCGCCCCCACCGAGTGCCGCGACAATCCGGCGGTGTCGGCCTATCTCGGCAAGCTGCTGACGCAGGGTACCCCGATCAAGGCGGTCCACTATATGGATGTGAAACAGAGCATGCGCAATGGAGGCGGCCCGGCCTGCCTGCGACTGCGGGTTGCCATGAACGATCAGGAACTCGCTGCGGTCAATCCGGCCTGCCTCATCAACGACAGCCAGTTTGCCCGCCTCGATGGCTGGGTCGATCGCCACTATCGCGACCGCCTGACCCTCGATGACCTGCGGGATCCGGCACTGGTGCAGGAGTCCCACAGCGCACTGGACGAACTGACCCAGATCCTGAAACTGGGTTCGGTCTACCCGTTCCAGCGCTAGATGTGATGCCCGGGAAGACCGCCGACACTGGCGGTCTTCTGCTATTTGCCTTCTCTTCAGCGCGATCGCCAGCTTGCACGGATGCTGTTTTGTGCAGAAAAGCAGCGCACAACTTGCTGATAAGCTTGAATTTTGAGCTTGATGTATCAAAAAATCGACGAACAGTCATTTTTTACTGCCAGATGTCTAATGAAGGGGTTCACAAAGCCTCTGGATCTGATAGTATGCGCCTCGCACTTGGGGAGGGGTTCCCGAGCGGCCAAAGGGATCAGACTGTAAATCTGACGGCTCTGCCTTCGAAGGTTCGAATCCTTCTCCCTCCACCATTCAAGTGCAAAAGTAGTGACAATCAGGAAATACCCCGTGGAGGGGTTCCCGAGCGGCCAAAGGGATCAGACTGTAAATCTGACGGCTCTGCCTTCGAAGGTTCGAATCCTTCTCCCTCCACCATTTCCCTGATTGCAATTGCTGAATACAATTTGCTTTACCCCTGTGGAGGGGTTCCCGAGCGGCCAAAGGGATCAGACTGTAAATCTGACGGCTCTGCCTTCGAAGGTTCGAATCCTTCTCCCTCCACCATCGTTCAAGAAAACCCGGCCTCGCGCCGGGTTTTCGCTTTCTGCCATTCTCATCACATTTTTCCGACCTTGTCAGATCTGACAGTTGCAATTGCATCCCATCTTGCTCATCGTGGCATCATCGACATCAGAGTGTTCACATCATGTTTGAAGTCTGGGACGAGCATGGTCACGCCACCGGTCTGACACTGCAGGCGCTCAAAGTCAGGATCAGCAACGACTATCAGGGTGATCTGATGGTGCGCTACAGCAACAAGCTGGGACTCCCCACGACCCTCTTTCTGACCATTCATCAGGGCGTTGCCTATCAACGCTTCAAAGCGGGCTCGCCAAAACTGGATTGGGAATGGCTGGCCAGCGCAGGCAACGGTCACAGCCCCCGCAATTTTATGAGCGAACAGTTCCCCTTACTCCAGCTCTTCCTCGATAACTGAGTGCCCGTCGCTTTCACTCAATAACGTCAATTCACCGATGATTTGCTGTAATTGGGCACGAAAGCGTGTCAGCTCATCTGTACAAGCTGGCGATCCAAACTGACGGATTTTTTCTTCCAATCGCCATGCCTGTTCAGCTAATTCCGGCGCCATCATCATGCTGATGGTCCCCGCCTGACGATGCACCCAATGGGCCAATGCATTGTCATCGAGTGGCGCCTGTGCCATCGACTGTTCAAGCTCCTGGCGAAAAAGCGGAAACATCTGCCGTAACTTGTCACCATGACCAAAAAATGCTGCCATGGCTGCAATATCAAGCAAGGTTGGCGCTGGTAAGATTCGCCACTTCTGCAACATCTGGCGCAGAGTATCCAGCAGCACCGGTTTGCCCAGCAGATCGTCCATGCCCGCGGCAGAACAGCGTTCAGCCTGCTCCGGCAACACATTGGCCGTCATGGCGATGATCAGCTGCCGCTCGCCTTTCTCTGCAGCCCGTATCCTGCGGGTGAACTCATAACCATCCATCACCGGCATCTGACAGTCACAGAGCACCAGATCATAGGGATGCTGCGCGACCATCTCGAGGGCTTGCTGGCCATGCTCTGCTACATCGCAGTTCATCCCAAGTTGCCTGAGCTGGCGTATCACCAGCGACTGGTTGAGGGGATTGTCCTCCACCAGCAATACCCGGCAGGGCTGCATGGGTGCGCTCTTTCGGATCGCTTGCGTTGCCGTCCCATCGCTCAAGCCAAGCTGGCGATAGCAGACTTCCCGCACCGCATGCCAGGTCATGGGATTGCTGTTGAGGATGTAGCCCCTCTCATCACAGCGATAACCAAGGGGGGTTGCCAGCGGCAGCACCCGGATGACCCCGTTGCCCACCAACTCATGGTCTGTGAAACGCAACTGAGCATCACCAAACTCCGACGTTCGTGTTACCCCCAAGGCACCAAGATGCAACAGCAGGGTATGGCACAGCTTCTCGTCATGGAGATCGATATGGGCTTGCACGCCATTGAGACGAAGATCCGGCTCTCGCTGTGCAAGCACTGGCAACGTAACCGTCAGGCTGATGAAAGTGCCTAGCCCAGGGGCACTCTCCAGCCGGATCTCGCCCCCCATCAAGGTGGCCAGGGTCTGGCAGATACTTAGCCCCAAGCCAGTACCACCATAACTGCGGGTGGTGGAGCTCTCTGCCTGCTCAAAGGCATTGAAGATCCGGCCAAGCGCCTCTGGGCTCATACCGATACCGCTGTCGCGCACGCCGAAGCGCAGTTGCTGTTGCCCCTCCTCCTGTACCAGCAGTTGCACCGAGATCTCGATAAAGCCCCGCTCGGTGAACTTGATGGCATTGCTGACAAAGTTGAAGAGGATCTGGCGCAGACGCAGCGCATCACCGCTTACCCGGGCCGCCACACCGGCATCCGCCCAGAGATAGACGCGCAACCCCTTGCGATGCACCTCGCTCACCGTCATGGTCAGCACGCTGTCGATCAATTCACGGATGAGAAAAGGGGCTTCTTCGAGCTGCATCTTGCCCGCTTCCAGCTTGGCGAAATCGAGCACGTTGTCGATCAGCGCATGCAATCCCTGGGCACCGCGGTTGATGACCTCAACCATCTGACGCTGATCCTGGGTCAGCTCGGTAAAGGTGAGCTGCTCCGCCATGCCGACGATACCATTCATAGGCGTGCGAATTTCGTGGCTCATGGTGGCCAGAAACTCCCCTTTCTGGGTGGCGGCAGACTCCGCTTTGGCCTTGGCTCTGGCGAGTGCTGCCTCAACCTGATGACGCCGGACTATCTCCTGACGCAGCCGCCAGTAAGCCACCGACAGCACGAGAATAAAAAGCGTGATCGCCACCCCGGCGGGCAGCAGGGTGCGCACCAGTTTCGCTCTGGGGATCCCTTCGCTGTAATTGAGCGCCAGCCAGCTGTTGCGGATCTGCCGTTTCTCCTTGTCACTCATGCTGGCAAACACCCGGTTGACCAAAGGCAGCAAGGGACCATACGGCTCACGTACCGCTACGGCTAGCTCATCCTTGAAAGGGGTTGGGGCGGCGATATGGAGTAGTTCATCAAACTGCTCGGTGATAAGACGGGAGACCACCACCAGATTGCCGATATAGGCATCTCCTTCTCCAGCGGCAACACGGGCGAGCCCCTCGCTGGCATCACGGGTCGTGGTCAATTTCAGGTCGGGCACCATTGCCCTGAGTTCGGGGATCAGCATGCTGTCGGTCAGCAACAGCTCTTTACCGGCCAGATCGGAGAGATCCCCGATCGGAAGACTGCCTCGAGCCGTCACCAGTACCAACGGGAATGATGCAAAGGACTCGCTGGCATGCCAGCCCACCAACCGCTCGATAATGCGGGTGGGTAATACCGCCAAGTCTATCTCGTGATGCAGCAGCAACTGCTGCAGATCGGGCCAGCTCGACACCGGCACACTGTGGTATGCCAGACCCAACTTCTCTTGCAGCAACGCCAGGTGGTCTGCCATCAAACCAACCGTATTTCCATCCTCATCGCAGTAAGAGAAGGGTACCCAGCCGGGGAGTAACCCCAGCTTTAGCGGTGGCAGTGTCGAGAGCCAGCCACGCTCATCAGGACGCAGCAAGAAATTACTGTGCCCCATAAAATGGGGCTCCAGACTCTCCCCCAGCCAGCGTTTCTCCAGTTCACTGCGCGCCTCGACTGTCAGCGCCTGAATGGCCGTATCAAGCCGGATGGCAAGGGTGTGTTTCTGGCTGGCAATACCAAGGTGAAGGGTTTCCATCAACAAGGGCGACTGGGCGACCACTGCTAGTGCAGGGTGACGCTCGATAAACAGATTGGCCACGTGTAGGTTGCCGATATAGGCATCTGCTCGCCCTTGTTCAACCGCCTGCAATGCACGGCGTGTATCGACAAAGAGCCGCGGTGTGACATTGGGATAATGCAGCTTCACCAGCTTCTCGGTCAGAAAACCTTTTTCGATGGCAATGCTGGCGGAGTGCAACCGGCTCACATCCCGAAACAGGGCACTGTCCTGGCGCACCACCACCACGGTTGGCGAGGTGTAGTAAGGCAGGCTATAGGTGACACACTGGCGCACCTCAGAGTTAAACGCGTCGAGCAGGATATCCAGCTTGCCACTGCAGGCATCGGCATACATGGCTTCCCAGTCAGGGTAGACCTGCCAGGCAATCCGGTAGTCCAGCTTTTTGGCCAATTGTTCCATCAATTCAACACTAAAGCCGGCGGCGACCTTGCCATCCCACTGCTGAAAAGGGCCCCACCCTCCGGCCAATATGCCCACTTCAATCGTTGGGACAGAGGAACCAGATTCCGCCAATACGGCAGGCGTCAAGAAAAAAACAGAGACAAAAATTATGAATCGTTTGATTAATGACATAAGCGAATAATATATAAGCATAACGATTCAAATATATTTATCAAAAGATATAAGCACCTGAAAAAATGGGGTGCGCACGGTAGTATAGAAATGTTAGTTTTGATAGCCTGAATATTATTCACCGTTTTATAAGAGGCTCATCCATGTCCTTCAAGATTATTCTTGCCGATGACCATCCCTTGATTCTGACCGGGATCCGCAGCCTGATTGACCAGATAACACCCCATTGTGAAGTGATCGCCGAGGCATATCAGGTATCTGACTTGCTGAAATTATTGCAACAGCATCATTGTGATCTGCTGATCACTGATTTCAGCATGCCGGGTGATATCCGCTGCGATGGTCTGGTGATGATCCAGCAGTTGCGCAGGGATTATCCAAACCTGCCCATTATTGTACTGACCCAAATCCAGAACAGTGCCATCTTGCAATCCCTTATTCAGTTTGGGGTAAACGGTCTGATACTGAAAAAATCGGTTATCAATGAACTGGCCGATGCCATTCGCCAGATATTGCTCGGTCATCGCTATATTGGTCCTGCGGTAAAAATACTGCTGGCCAATGCCGGAATCTCTGCTCAAGGTGACACCCACCCGCTTACCCCCAAGGAGAGTGAAGTGGTGCGCCTGCTGGCGAGCGGCATGTCAGTCACTCAGGTTGCCGACTATCTCCATCGCAGCGTTAAAACCATCAGCACCCAGAAAAAGAGTGCCATGCAGCGACTGGGTATTAGCAGCGATAGCGCCCTTTTTGACTATGCCAAAAGCAGCGGGCTCTGTTAATCAATAGCCGCGTCAAATATCAGAGTGACATCTCCTTTATAGGTAGAGCCAGGGTATTTCATCATTTCTTTGACTACATCACCAACGACCATGAATTTAATATTTCTTGCTCCATTGAGTATAGGGTTTCCCGGCGATGGTGCAAATTTATATGGTATTGTAGTTATCTTAAACTCTTCATTATTTCCATTAATAAAATATGTATTTAATGTTGCTTGATGTCCTTTTGTATTTTTTAACCCACATTCTGTTCCAGATATATATTGGCAGCGCAGAGTTACTGTAAATGGCGCACTGGCCCAAAGTCGAAATGGTAACTTTTGATGTAATAAATTTGGTACTTTTTTCCCATTATTAGCAAAATTAATCCACCCACCAGGTGGCAACAAAGTCACTTTGCTTCGCCCTTCCATCTCTCCTTTTGGAAAGTCAACTCTAAGCTGATGACGAACGGTCAGCTTAACACTAATTTCATGCGCTAGTACTCCCTGATAAATTCCATCACCAAAATCAATGTCTTGATGTCTACCAATATAAAACTTTAAACTACCCGTGTAGTTTCCATTTGACATTTTAAGAGGATTTGGTGACTCAATGCGAAACCCATAAATTACACGGTCAATCCAATAATATCCAGAATCATCCTCAGGACTATAAAAATAACACTCAGCTGCACGAGTCTGCGCACTAGTTATAATAGAATGTAACAGTAACTCGGAAAAAGCTGGTGTTCCCCATGCGTTTTCCGTCGAAAAAACACAGTCACCATTTATTCTACTCATTGGTCTATAGTGACCACCAGGTAGCTGCATTTTTTCTGTTTCAACTCCTATATGTGTAGGCACCATGATTAGCTCGTATGAGCTCCCATCTTTATCATTAGTAATAGTAAATCTTTTAGGGCCTGAAAGGCTATAATAACTCAGATAATATGACTTTCCTTGTTTAGATCTAATCGAACGAAAAACATCTACAGGAAATTGAATTATAGTTGAACTTTCCAACGGTTTTTTAGGATTACAATAATATAGTTCAAATGGATATTCCATGCTGCATGATGTTTTGTTGATAAAGCGACCACCTTGGTGTTCATAACTATTAGGAATGTATTCAGCAATAATGTTGAACTTTTCTGCATGCACCGAGTGGCTCACACTAAATATAATAAAACAAGCCATAGATATTATTTTTTTACAGTAATACTCGCTGAACACCTTAAATCTCCCAATAAAATAATATCCGACTCATCCATGCGGCCTTGTTCTCTAGCCGGATTATTGCAATGGAGGGTACCATTATGTTCCACGCTAAATTCCGGCTGTCGTCGGCTCGCCTCCAGTGCGAAGAAGCCATCGTTTTCGGTAAATGCTCGCCCTATGGGGTTGCTGACCATGGCGCCACGTAGTGGCTGATTTTGCTCGTCCAGCAGACGACCTATCACTGTGACTGTGCTCACCGCATTCACTTGCCCATAGCCAACCCCGCCACGATTAAGGTGATAGGGAAGCACACTGGGTTTGATGGTGAGCAGCGCGCCCTCGTGGTCGGCCATCTCCAGTTGCAAGGCGCCACTTTGCAAGGCGGGCACAGAGACCAGATGGCGACCGGGTCCCAGAGCCTGTACGCTACCCAGATCGTCGCTGACTCGGATCCGCGCCGCCTCGTCATCGGCCTCGATATCAAGGATCATCGCCGCCTCATTGCCCATGTCGCCCATCTCTCGAGAACCGAGCGCCAGATCCCCCTCCCGCCCCAGTGCCACCACGCTCTCCAGATTGATGCCGCCGGTCACCTCTGCGTTATAGGAGGAGTGCTGGGCAAACAGGTCGCCACCCAACCAGGGCGCGGCGAAGCGGCCATAACCGGATAGACCGGTACCATAGCTGTCGTGGGTGCTGCCCACACTGACCTGACGCAGCGGCCCCCAATCCACCTCCTGCTGGTAGTTGAGATAGGCACTGCGCTGGGCAGCGCCCGAGCGGGAAGTATTGCTGCCCAGCCCCAACGACAGCTGGCGATCCTGTCCGCCCAGGTTGACGGTCAGACTGAGGCTGCTACCGCGATCCCGCTGCTGCGCCGTGCTCTCGCTGCCGGGGCGATCAAACAGGGTCACACCCCAGGTCACCCAACGCCCCCAGAGTCGGTCACTGTAGTGCCACCCCACATCGGTACCGTTGCCACGACCAGACTGGTGAGAGAGATAGACACCGAGGGATCCCCACTTTTCCAGCGACTGTTGCAGTGACAGGCTGGACACCGAACTCGCCTTCCCCTGCTTGCGCAGATTGCGCGAATGGCTGGCCACCAGACTGCTGTTGCCATGCCAGTAGATCCCCTGCAGATCGTAACCCCACCCCATGCCGACACTCTGGTTGAGAGAGGCAAAGCCGTGGAGCTGACTGGTCGCCTCCCAGTCGAGCGAGAGGGAGTGCTGGGCCCGTCTGTCCACATACTGGCTACCCGCCCCCACCACCAGCGAGGGGAGTAGCAAATGGTTCACCGCAGCACCACCACTGGCGCCTTCCAGATCGCTGTCGCCTTGGCGTACCAGCCAGCGAGTCTGGCGCCCGGCAAACAGGTTGAAACGCCACGGCTCCTCCGGCGTCTGCCAGTTGGAGGGTTTGTAGATCATCTCGCGCCAACGACGGGTCTCCTGACCATCCTCCAGCAGCCGCAGCTCCACCTCGTAGATACCACCGGGCAGCGAGCGGGTATCAAGCGCCTGCAGACCGGATACGACCGGCTGGGACTGGATCAGGTTGCCGTCCCGATAGATCTCCACCATGCCCGGTCGTGCCGGTGACACCTGGATCGGCGCCAGACTGGGAACCCCGCGCTCCCGGCGCAACAAATCCGAACTGCCCCACATCACCCCGAGCACAGTGGGGGTCGCACCACTGTAGTAGTTGGGCTGACGCACCACCCCCTGCGCCGAGGGAAAGAAGAAGCCAAGGCGATAAAAATTGGCCTCATGGAGCCGCTCACCATAAAGCTGAGCCAGGCCCACTTCACTCGATTGCCCCTCCTGCCAGGTGGCATCCCCCTCCATAAAGGGGGTCCACTGCCCCCAGCTGCCCTCCAGCTGCAGGTTGTAGTGTCCATTGCGCTGGGGGCCCTGCACCAGGTTCAGCTGGTTCTGGACCAGCAACCCCTTGCTGTCCCCAGGCACTGCGATAAAGCGCTGATCCCGCGCCTCCTGTTCTACCTCACCGGTCAGCACCGAGAGCTGGGACTCCTCTAGGCTGTATTGCAATCCCACAATGCCTTCGGGACAGGCACGGCTGCACTCGCCGAGCGGCAGGTGCGATCCCAACCTAGTCAGCCAGCGTTCACGCGCCCCCTCGTCAAACTCGCTCTCCTGCACATCCACCAGTGAGAGCAGTTGTACCGAGTTATCGCGCCCTAGCAGCACTTCCCCATCACCCAGCAGGCGATCGTCCACGGTCACCCGCACCATCAGGGGAACGCCAAAAAAGTGCTCTTCAAACCCCTCTGGCAACTGCCGCGCCTGTTGCAGCAACAGTGCCGGGTCTGCCGCCGCCAGTGAGACAGAGAGCAACGACCCGAGCAAGAGAAGAAGAGAACGAACCATGAAATGCAACCTGAATGCCTGGGATCTCAATTAAAGGGGGTCTGATGACCCCCACATATTCATGTCAGCTGCCTTGAGCAGGCGGAGCCTCCGATTCAAACATCATGCTGACAATCCCCTGATAGTTGCCGGGCTTGTAGCCACCAGTTGGTGCCACGGCCGGAATAACCTCCAGCCCGACCTGTTTGCCGGTATTGGCATCCGCCTGGGTCAACAGCTCGGTGGATGTGGTGGTCAGTGCGACGCCTCCGACCTTGACCGTCAAACCGATGCTCTCCTTGCCGCTGGCCATGGTGGCGGGATAGACCAGATAACCCTTGATGGAGCCAAGCGTGCTCTTCATCTCCAACTGCTTGGTTAAGGGATCCAATTGCTGATTAAAGGGGTTGAAGGTCAGTTTTTGTGGGGTACTCATCCAGTCTCCCACAGGCTGCACGTAAAACTTGTCGGTCGGGATCTGCGCCGTTACCGTCACCGTATGCTCGATACGCTCGGCCGCCATCAGCGAACCGCTCGCCAGCAACAGGGCGGGAAAAAGCGATAACATCTTCATAGCCACTCCTTCAGGTGTGATTGTCGTTCTTGTGATATATCGAGATTCAGAGCTTGAACTCCCTGAATACCGATTTTTTCCCTTCGATCAGTTCAAAACGAACCGTCCGAGTTGCCTCTTGACTAACCCGCTTTTTAACGCCGGGCAGCAGATGCATCTTCTCCGGTTGACTGCATGACCTCCCTTGTTGGTCACACAGTTCCAGATAATCGAGAATAACGGTGGCATTACCCCGGTTCTCCACATAGAGAACACCGTTTTCACGGTCAATCCGGGTGTCATAACGGGTCTCTTTGGGGGCCACAAACAGAATGGTGCCAAAACCGGTCATGATGCTGACCCCGGCGCTAATTTGTTGCTGTGGTGGCAATTCGGTTATTTCATCACCCTGTGGTTTGACCGGTACAAAACGCACCCGAAAATAACGCTCATGCTCCCGCTCTCCCATATAGATAAAGCGGGTAGCCTGTGAACCACTAGCTGGAATAATTAGCCGTGACGGACTGGTCACCAACTGACGAACGCCCTCCTCCGGTAACTCCTGCTCCTTCGGCACGCCATCGGCACCATATATAATTTCGGCCAAGGTTATTTTGACAAAGGCCGTCTCATCGCCAAGATTTCTAACCCGCTTGAGCAGCGTAGTTTTTTCTGCTGACATATAGTCATATAAGGTGCCAACGCTAATATCCGGCGATGCCAAGACATTGCTGCTGAATATAAGCAGCAACACAGTAAAAATCTTATTCATGAATAATAATCACACTGTAAAAACGATAGAGAGTGGTGCTTTCATTGCAGGCTCAGAAAAATATATGGGTTCCATATATGCAAATCGCCCAATGATCATATTTGGCTCAGCGATTCGTCATTGAGGCCAGTCTAGATAATCCATGCAGCGGACTTAATCGGAATAATCTGATACTGCCAAAGTATTTTTTCTGCAAACAATCAGACAATTCCTACAGCCAGCTTTCAACATCCTCCCCTATTATCCGAAATCATCTCAGTCAGCAGGGAAGTGACATGTTTGCGTTTAAAGAAGAGTTTCCGGTCGGTGACGTGGCATCCCTGACGACAGCGGACATTGCCGTGCCCTTTTATCAGCCAATCGTTAACCGGGATCGCCAGATCATCGGCTTTGAGGCGCTGGCCAGACGCTGGGAACCCCGCCAGCAGCGCTATCAGGGAATAGACTTTCCCTCTCTCAGCGATGACGAGTCCCTGCATGTGGATATCGTCATGCTCAGAGCCATTTGGCGTGATCTGACCGTGCTGGCACGCCATGCTCCTTGTACCCTCTCGATAAACCTCAACCCCGCTTTTGAGAGCCCTACATATAAGAACCTGCTGTTGCTCACTCTCTTGCAGGCCCGCAAGCTGGATATCGCAATCTGGTTCGAGGTGGTGGAGTACGCCCCGCTAGAGCGCAAGGAGTTGGCCCTGATCGAGGTACTGCGCAGCCACGGTGCCCATATCGCCTGCGATGACTTTGGCACCCAGGAGTGCAATTTTCAGCGAGTGATGGCGCTCCCCTACGAGGTCATCAAGCTGGATCGCTCTCTGTTGCTGCAAGCGACCAGGAGTAGCCATGCCTTGCGCATGCTGACCGGACTGGTGGAGTACCTGCAGCGACTCGGCATGAAGGTGGTGTGCGAAGGGGTGGAAAACCAGACCCATATCGAGATTGCCGATCAG
>NZ_QAJD01000059.1:11117-38446 GCF_003061465.1 Aeromonas sp. HMWF017 | reverse complement strand
AACATCGTGATGCTGAAATGGATGCTCTCCGAAGGCTACGGCGATGTACGCACCATCACCCGTCGCATCAAGGGGATGGAAGAGTGGCTGGCCAACCCGACCCTGATGGAAGCGGACAAGGATGCCGAGTACGCCGAAATCATCGAGATCGATCTGGCCACCATCAAGGAGCCAATCCTCTGTGCGCCGAACGATCCGGACGATGCCCGTCTGCTGAGCGACGTGGCTGGTGACAAGATCGACGAGGTGTTCATCGGTTCCTGCATGACCAACATCGGTCACTTCCGCGCCGCCGGCAAACTGCTCGAGAAGTATCAGGGCGAGCTGCCGACCCGCATGTGGATCGCGCCGCCCACCAAGATGGACAAGGATCAGCTGACCGAAGAGGGCTACTACGGCATCTTTGGTCGCGTCGGTGCCCGCATCGAGATCCCGGGCTGTTCCCTCTGCATGGGCAACCAGGCGCGGGTCGCGGAAGGGGCCTCGGTGGTCTCTACCTCCACCCGTAACTTCCCGAACCGTCTGGGTAAAGGTGCCAACGTCTATCTGGCCTCTGCGGAGCTGGCTGCGGTTGCCGCCATTCTCGGCAAGATCCCGACCGTGGCGGAGTACCTGCAATACGCCAAGGCGCTCGATGCCACTGCGGCAGATACTTACCGCTACCTCAACTTCAACGAGATCGCCTCCTACACCAAGAAGGCAGATGCGGTGATCCTGCAGCAAGCCGTTTAACGGAGTTCTTGCGCGATTTGTGCGATAAGAAGTTAATAATGCCGCGTATTTACGCGGCATTATTTATTTGCGTGTTATTCACCGTCTTTTTTGAAGATTGTTTGCACGATCCTTGCTAGAGAGATCCAACCACCTGTTTGGTGGTTCGTTTTATAAACGCTTTGGGTTATGTTGTTCGGTTATGTGCGGTAATGATGAGGCATCGTTATCGAGGGAAAGTGGATATCTGTTCACTGGGTGCTTGCGTTGGCAGGCCTGACGAATTGCGGCGTGGTTCTTTATGTTTCTGTTCAGGATCGATCTTTCCCGAACCGGGTTACGTTTCGGCGGTGCCTTGCTGGTCTTTACCCTGCCGCTGCTGGTGGGAGGTTGGCTCATCCACAGCAATTATGTGCAGGAGCTGAAAGCGGAATCCAGCGCCTCGGCCCACAAGGCCAGAACCCTGATGGAGTCGATGCTGGATCATGCGGAGCAGGCCAATCGCTCGGTGCTGCCTCTGGTGAATGCTCCCTGTCGCGACAACCTGCTGGTGCTGCGCAAGAAGGTCGCCCTCGAGCCCTTCCTGCGTTCGGTCAATCTGGTGCGAAACGGCATCATCAATTGCACTTCGCTGTTTGGTGAGGCCAATGATGCCGATGATGGCTCCATCTACACCGGCCGCAAGCTGCTGCTGATGAGTGGCAACCGGGTGCGGCAGAATCACCCGCTGCTGGTGGTGCGCACCGAACAGGGCAAGGATGCCGCCTTGAGCGCCATCGACAGTACCCAGCTCAGCTTCATGCTCACCATGAGCGGAAAATCCAGTGCGCTCTATCTGCAGGTGGGGTCGGCCTGGCTTGATGAGGCAGGCCGCTATCTGAGCGAGGCACCCACCCTCCATCGCGGGATCAGCCAGGCCCTCACCTCGTCCCATTATCCTTTCACCATCCATGCCGGTTATGTCATGCCGGTCTACTGGAAGTCGCTGTGGGCCGCGCGGCATGTGGCTCTGTCGTGGCTGGCGGTTTCCTCTCTTTTGCTGGCCTGGCTGGTGTGGTGGGTGCTGGGGCGTCCTGGCTCGCCAACAGATGAATTGCGACGCGCCCTGCGGGCCAGGGAGTTTGTTCCCTATCTGCAGCCGCTGATTGCCAGCCACGACGGCAAGATGATGGGCGCCGAGGTGCTGATGCGCTGGGAGCATGTCAATGAAGGGGTGATCCGGCCCGATCTCTTTATCCCGCAAGCGGAGGAGTCGGGACTGATCGTCCCCATGACCACCCATATCATGAAGCAGGTGGCGACACGGTTGAACCGCTCTCAGGAGCAGTTGCCCGATGGGTTTCATATCAGCTTCAACATCAGCTCCGCTCATTGTCACGATTTTGCCCTGCTGGCCGAGTGCCGCGCTTTTCTCGGCCACTTCGTCCCCGGCAAGGTGGTACTGGTGTTGGAGCTGACCGAACGGGAGTTGCTGATGTCAGATCCCCAGACACTCTCCCTGTTCCGCCAGCTGGACGAGATGGGGGTCAAACTCGCCATCGACGATTTTGGCACCGGCCACTCCAGCCTGGCTTACCTGCAGCAGTTTCATGTGGATTACCTCAAGATCGACAAATCCTTTATCGCTCGTATCGGTACCGAGTCGCTCTCGGAACATATCGTGGACAACGTGATCGATCTGGCGACCCGGCTCGGTCTGGCGCTGGTGGCAGAAGGGGTGGAGAGCGAGCGTCAGGCTGACTACCTCAGGGCCAAGGGGGTCGACTATCTGCAGGGGTATCTGTTTGCCCGCCCCATGCCGCTGCGCCAGTTCTGCGAGGAGCTGCTGCCGGAAGAGGCACAGACCCGGCAGCCAGATGGGGTACGAGGCATCCCGAACGCCACCTGATCTATCGGTGACAGACGGGCGGACACGCTCCTGTCTGGCAGGGTAGGGAAGTGCTATCTCCCTATCCCCCCTCGAGTGCAGGGGCTTGTTTTCCATGCCTTGTGGCTCGCTTTTCGGTAGAATCGGCGCTCATTTTGACGTCAGTAAAAGATGAGGCGCGGTATGACGGTTCAGTTCCAGGCATTTCACAGCATCAAGGCGATCGGTAATCGGGAGGTGCTGTTCAACTGGTCGAGAACCAATCCCCTCGGGGCGCTGGATCAGGTGTGGCGCCCGAAAACCCGCGACGAGTTGCAAATGTTGCTGCGGGAACACCCCGAGCGCAAGCTGCGCCTTATCGGCTCCGGCCTCTCCTTCGAACCCATCCACAGCGTCTATGCCGAGGGCAGTCAGGCACTGCTGGTGGACTTGCACCACCTGCGCGGCCAGCTGGCGCAAACCGCCGACACCGTCACCTATCAGGCGGGGACGCCCCTCGATACCGTTTATGCCGAGTTGATCGCCATGGAGCGGATGCTGCCCGCATCCCCGGGCGTTATCGGCATCCAGACCCTGGGCGGCGCCCTCAGCACCGGCACCCACGGCCAGGGGCTGCACCAGTCCGCCCTGTGCGATGCGGTGGAGGCGATGACGGTGATGCTGGCCAATGGCGACATCATCCGGGTGGATCGCAGTGACCCGCGCTTCGGCGCCTTCGTGATGGGGATGGGGATGCTCGGCATCCTGCTCGACGTCACCCTGCGCACTGTGCCGAACCGCATTATGCGCTGCACCAAGTTCACCACCGATTACCCCTTCCTGCTGGAGCACAACGAACGGCTCAACCGCGAGCACGGCTTTGTGAAGAGCTGGTGGTTTGCCTGGACCGGCGAGAGCCACATCTGGCTGGTGGATCCCGCCTCTGATGAGGAGGTGGCCCGTTACCGCGCCGGCGGCAGCGAGCCGCTGCTGCTGGATGGTGATATCGACGTCCGCATGAATGCCACCATTGATGCCACTTTGCAGAAGATGGCGAAAGACACCAAGGATGAGGCGCTGGCTGGCGAGCACTTCGAGACGGTGCGCCGCTTCAAGGATGCCTCCGATCTGGTGGGCAACGTCTACCAGATCCTCTGCAAGGGGATCCCGGCTCCCCAGATCAACTGCGAGGTGGCGGTGCCGCTGCATCGGATGAACGAGGCGCTGGAGACCCTGCAGGCCTGGCAGCAGGCCAACCCAGGAGTGTTGCACTACCCCTTTATCCTGCGCTGTACCGGCCCTTCCGAGGCCTGGCTTAGCGCCGCTTATGGCCAGTCGGTCTGCTGGATCGGTTTTCTGGTCTATCTGGCGGCGGACGGCACCTTCGTCAACGGTTCCATGGAGCAGATGCGCGAGCTGCAGCAACTGCTGGTGCCGCTCGGCGGCATTCCCCATTTCGGCAAACATCTGGCGATGGATCTCTACGACTTCCCGGCCCTGTTGCCGCGCTGGAACGACTTCGTAGCGTTAAAAGCCGAGCTCGACCCCCACGGCCGCTTTGAAAACCGCTGGCTCAGCGACCTGTTTGCCAACCGGTAAGGATCTGACATGACCGATATGCAAGATACCCGTATCCCCGTGACCCTGCTGACCGGCTTTCTCGGTAGCGGCAAGACCACCTTGCTCAACCACTGGGTCAAGCAGCCGGAGCTCGGCGAGTGCGCGGTGCTGATCAACGAGTTCGGCTCGGTGGGGCTGGATCACCACCTGGTGCAGCAGGTGGACGAGCAGGTGATGTTGCTCGACTCCGGCTGTATCTGCTGCTCGGTGCAGGGCTCTCTGGTGGAGGCGTTGCAGGGGCTGTTTATGAAGGCCATCCAGCGCAAGATCAAACCGTTCAAGCGACTGATTATCGAGACCACTGGCCTCGCCGATCCGGCCCCCGTGCTGTTCACGTTAAGGGAAGAGGGCTTTATCGCCCAGCGCTACCGCTTCGATGGCACCGTCACCGTGGTGGATGCCGGTCATATCGAGCAGCAGTTGGCGGCCCAGTATGAGGCGGTGAAACAGGTGGCGCTGGCGGATCTGCTGGTGGTGAGCAAAGGCGATCTGGTGGATGGCGAGCAGCTGGCGCGGGTCGAAACCCAGCTGGCGGCCCTCAATCCGGCGGTGCCGCTCCAGCTGGTGACCAATGGCGAGCTTTCGCCCAAGGTGCTGGAGAAGCTGGGCGCCTACAACGAAGCGGCCGGGCGCGATGTGCGCCAGCTGCTGGCCTGGCTGCGCACCGAATCCCCCAGGCAGGGGCTGGCGTCACCGATGCAACCCAAGATACAGCCGTTCGCCGCCAAGGTTGGCACGGCGGCGCCCACCCACTTCGAGCACGGCAACATCGAGAGTTTCTCCCTGCGTATCGGTGAGCCGCTCAAGCCCTCTCGCCTGCTGGCTGCCATCGACGCGGTGCAGGCGCAGTACGGCGATGCCCTGCTGCGGCTCAAGGGGATCTTGCAGCTGGAAGGGGAGAGCCAGCCGGTGGTGATCCACGGCGTCCACGGCCAGCTCTATCCGCTGCAGGCGCTGGGCGACTGGCCGGAGGGCAAGGCCCAGTCCCGACTGGTGTTTATCGTGAAAAGTCAGGACAAGGCCGGTATCGAGCAGCTCTTTATGGCGACCTTAAAGGCCCCCGAGCCCACTCTGGAAGAGCGGCTCAAAGCCATGCTGGGTCAGCCCGACAACTGATCTTGCGCGTTGCAGCTCTCCTGTACCGGGTCAGGGCGGCGGCGGTTGAACAACACAAAGGCCACCGGCACAAAGTAGAACGAGAGCAGGGTCGTCAGCGCTGTGCCACCGGCGATGGCGATGGCAAAGGGGGGCCAGAAGCCGCCGCCCCCCAGCAATAGCGGGATGAAGCCGCCCACCGTGGTGATGGTGGTCGAGACGATGTGGCGGCTGCAACCGGCCACCAAATCGCGGATCTGCGGCAAATTGCCCTGCTGTGCCAGCGAGTCTGCCCTCAGCTCGGCCAGAATGACGATGGCGGCGTTGATGGCCAGCCCCATCAGCCCCAGCAGGGCGATGATCACCGTAAACCCGAAGGGGTACCCTAGCAGCCAGACCCACAGCAGCCCGAGCCCCGCCGACTGGATCGCCACCAAGGTGACGATGCCTGCCAGCCGGAACGAGTTGAAGCTGAGCACCAGCACGGCCACCAGCAGCACGGCGACCAGGCTGACATGGGCCATCAGATTACCCACCGATTCATCCCGCTTGGCGGCTTCCCCGCCAAACTCCAGTCGATAGCCCGGCGGCAACGCCAGCGCCTTGGCGGCCAGCCTCTCTTTGACCTGCTCCAGCACGGTTTGCGGCAGTACGCCGACCGCCAGATAGGCCTCCAGCACATTGACCCGCTCACCATCCCGGCGGCTGATCTCCCCCCAGCTTGGCAGCAGCTCGGGAGTGGCCAGTGCCCGCAAGGTGAGATTGGCAGCCCCTTGCTGGCCGGTGCCGGTGAGCGACAGCGGCACATTGAGCAGCGCATCCGGATCCTGACGCAAGGGCTCGGCCAGTCGCACCCGAACCGGGATTGACTCGGTGCCTTCCAGCACAGTGCCGCCCAACCTGCCATCCAGTGCGCCCGCCAGCCGGGAGGCAACATCGGTCAGGCTCATGCCTGCCAGCCGGGCGGCCTCCTCATCGACCTGCAACCAGAGTTTGGGGGCCCCGGCCTGCAAGGTGGCGCGGGTCTGCACCACGGCCGGGGTATTGGCGAGCAGAGTGCGCAGCTCCTCTCCCAGACGGCGCAGCTGTTCGAGGTCGGGGCCAAACAGCCGCAGCTCGACCGGGGCATTGAAAGGCGGCCCCTGTTCCAGCTTGCGCACCAGGATCTGCGCTTCGGGAAATGTTGCATCGAGCCGCTGCTGCAGTTGTGGAATGAGCCGTTCGGCGGCATCGGCATCCTGCAGGGTGATCATCCCTTGGGCGTAATCGGCCCGCCCCTGTTTTCTGGGCACCAGGTTGTAGTAGAAGCTGGGTGCGTTGTCGCCCACCACCCAATCCTGACGAACCAGCTCGGGGAGACTGGCCAGCTCGGCGGAGATCCCCAGTGCCAGCTCGCGGGTGCGCGCCAGGCTCGCCTGTGGAGAGAGGCTGGCCTCGATGTGGATCATGTCCCGGTCGGCAGGGGGAAAGAACTGTTCGGTGAGGCGGCCCGCTACCCAGAAACCGAGCAGGGGCAGCAGACTGACCAGCAGCAGGGTACGCCAGGGGTGAGCCAGCGCCATGGCGATGCTCTGTTGGAAACGGGCGCTCACCCGGGGCAGGTGCAAGCCATCCTGATACCAGCGTCCCCCCTGATCACTGCCAATCCAGCGGGCTGCGAGGCCAGCCACCAGGGTGTGGGCGATGAGGTAGGATCCCAGCAGCGAACAGATCACCGCCCAGGCGATGCCGCCGACAAACTCGCCCGCCGGGCCCGGCATCAGAATGATCGGCATAAAGGCGAGCATGGTGGTGAGGGTGGAGCCCAGCAGTGGCAGCCAGAGGTGGCCGATGGCTTCCAGTGCGGCGGCACTCATGGCCATGCCGTGGCGGCGCTGATACTGCACCCGATCCGCCATGACGATGGCGTTGTCCACCATGATCCCGAGCGCCACCACCAGCCCAGTGACCGACATCTGGTGAATGGGCAGATTGATCAGGTTCATGCAGGCGAATGAGAACGCCACGGTAAGCGGCAGCGACAGGGCCACGATAATGGCGGCCTTGACCCCCAAGGTCACCAGCAGCACGGCCACTATGATGAGGAAGCCCTGCACAATGTTGATGAGCAGGGTGTCGAGCCGCTGATCGGTATAACGCTGCTGATCGAAGCTGGTGACGAGGCCGATATTATCCGGCAAGTCCTGTTGCAGTTGGGTCAGCATGGTATCGACCCGTGCCGACCAGAGGTCGATGCGGTGATCCTGTGCCATGCGCAGACCGACCACCATGGCCCGCTCACCATTGGCAAAGGCCAGCTGGCTCTCCGGCTGGTGCAGGGTACGTCTTACCTCGGCCAGATCGCCAAGGCGCAAGGTCTGGCCCTGCTCGCCGGTGCGCAGCGGGATCTGGCGGATCCGCTCCAGGGTATCGAGGGCGCCGCGGATCTCCACCTGAAAGCGATTGTGGCTGCCCTGCAACTCCCCGGCGGCTACTTTGGCATCGGCACCACTCAGCGCCTGGGCAAGCTGTTCGCCACTCATGCCGCTGGCACTGAGGGCAAGGGGATCGAACCGCACCTCGATCTCCTCCTGCGGTGCCCCGACCCGCTCGACGTATTCGGTGCCCGGCAGCTGGCGAGCCCGGCGTTCCAGCTCGGCGCTGTAGCGGGCGAGGCGATCCAGCTGTGGCTGGCCCGGCCCGCGCCAGACCACATTGACCAGCCGGGTGAAGGGGTAGCCCTTCTCGTCATCCAGCTTGGGGGCACTGGCGCCGGCTGGCAGTCCGGCGGCAAGATCTGCCAGCCGATCACGGACTCTGGACCAGACAGGTTCCACATCGCTGACCTCATCCTTGAGCTCCAGATTGATGATGGAGAGACCGGGGCGAGAGCTCGACTCGATCAGCTTGATCTCGCTCTGGGCCCGCAGCCGGTTCTCGATGGGCTCGCTCACCAGCGCTTCCACCCGTTCGGCGCTGGCCCCGGGAAAGTGGGTAACCACGCTGGCAAAGCGGCTGGTGAGCTGGGGATCTTCGGTTCTGGGCAGGGTCTGCAATGCCGCAAGGGCGGCCGTCAGCAGCAGTGCGACCGTCAACAGCAGCAGTCGGCCATTCTCGATAAACGGGCGGATCATGACTGTGGCTCCGGATGGCCTGCCTGATGATCCACGCTGGTTGTCAGGGTGACCTGCTGGCCCGGCACCAGTTTATGCAGGCCATCGGTCACCAGCTGTTCCTGTCCGTTCAGGGCACCACTGATCCAGGCCCGCTCGCCATCTTGTTGCAGCAGAGTGACGTCCCGACTGACCACCCGGGGTGGCGTTTCGTCGTTGAGCAGATAGAGGGTCCAGCTGCCGCGCAATCCCTGGGTCAGTGCGGTGAGCGGCACCTCGTAGGCGCGGGTGGGCTCGCGGGTCTGATGCAGCAGGGTGATCAGTTGCCCCTCTGCCAGCTGTTCGCCGCCCCGGGTCAGCTGGAAGCGGGCGGTGCGGGTGTGGGTCTGCCCGTCCACTTGTACCCCCAGATTAAGCAGGCGCCCCTCCAGTGATTGCGCCCCGCTTTGCAGGGGATAGCGTTGGCCGACGATCAGGGACTCGGCCTGTTTCACCGGCACGCCGATATCGGCCTCCCACTGGCCGCTGCGGGTCAGGGAGAAGAGAGGCTGACCTGCGGCCACCACGGCCCCCAATGCCTGCTCGCGGCTGACCACAATTCCGTTGAAGGGGGCGCGCAGCTGTGATTTCTCCTGTTTGACCCGGTTGGCTTCGAGGGCGGCGGCCAGCTGGTTGGCGCTTGCCTCCAGCATGCGGACTTTGCCTTGCTGTTCATCCAGCGCCTGACGGGAGCTGAACTGCTGCTGGCGCAGGGCGGTGAGTCGTTCGAGCGTCTGTCGGGCAAGGGTCAGCTCGGCCTCGTTCTGGGCTGCTCGGGCGGCCAGCTCTTTGGCTTCCACTGCCAGCATCCGGGTATCCAGTGTGGCGAGCAGTTCGCCAGCCGTGACCGGCTCTCCGCGTCCCTTGTGCAGGGTAGCGATCCGCCCTGCCAGCTCGAAGCCTATCTGGCTGTGCTCGGGGGCGATCACCCGGCCATTGAAGCGGTGCAGCACCGGGTAGTGATCGCTGGCTTGCAGCGGCTGGGCGATCACCCGGGTCAGGGCGGGTGTTTCTTCTGACTCTGTGACCGGGCTGCAGCCACTCAGTAACAGCGCCAGCAGGATTAAGCAAAGTGTCATGACATCATCCTCTGGTTGACATAACATCAAATCACACCGGTGAGTCTAGTTTTTCGAAACTAGACTGCCCAGTTTGATTGTGGAGGAAAAATGAACATTTCACCCCGTAGTCAGCAGAAGCGGGCTGCGATCCTCGATGCTGCCGGGCGGCTCTTCTGTCAGCACGGTCTGCATCTGGTCAGCATGGACATGGTGGCCAGTGAAGCGGGCGTCTCCAAGCAGACGGTCTACAGCCATTTTGCCAACAAGGAGTCGCTGTTTGCCGAAGCGGTGGGCAGCAAATGCGTCAGTAGCGAGCTGATGCCGGAGGTGTTGCTGCGTGGCAACAATGTGCGGGAGAGTCTGATTGCCTTTGGTCGCAGCTTTCGCAAGTTGATCCTGAGCGATGATGCCATCAATATCTTTCGCACCTGCATCAGCTGCAACGATGCCCAGCTGGCCACCCTTTTTTTCGAGGCGGGCCCGCTCTATGTGACCGAGATGCTGTCCAACTGGCTGGAGCAGCAAAAGCAGCAAGGCCTGCTGTGCCATCAAGACAGCGAACAGGCCGCCTTGCAGCTGTTGCTGATGTGGCAGGGCAAGGAGCGCATGCTCCGTGAGCTGGGTCTGCCGTTGACCCAGAGCGCTGCCGAGCAGGATGCCTGGACCCTGAGTTGTGTCGATCTCTTCCTGACCGCCGCCGCTCCCCCGCAAAAATAATGGAGGTGGCAATGAGCCACGCAGTGACAGATGCCCAGCGCAAGTGGCTGCCCCTGCTGGCGGCGGTCGGTTTCTTTATGCAGGCGCTGGATGGCACCATTCTCAACACCGCCCTGCCCAGCATGGCCGAGACCTTGGGAGAGAGCCCGCTGCAGATGCAGTCGGTGATCATCGCCTACATGCTGACGGTGGCCTTGCTGATCCCGGCCTCCGGCTGGTTGGCTGACAGATTCGGCACCCGTCGCATCTATCTGGCCGCCATCTCGCTCTTTACCCTCGGCTCGCTCGCCTGTGCCGCCTCCAATTCGCTCTCCATGCTGGTGGCCGCCCGGGTGTTGCAGGGGATTGGCGGTGCGCTGCTGATGCCGGTGGGACGGTTGGCGGTGCTGCGGGTCTATGACAAGCACGAGCTGCTGCGGGTGATGTCGTTTGTCACCATTCCGGGGCTGCTCGGCCCGTTGATGGGGCCGGCGCTCGGTGGCTGGCTGGTGGAAGTGGCGAGCTGGCACTGGGTATTTCTCATCAACCTGCCGGTGGGGTTGCTCGGCTTTATCGCCAGCTGGCACTTTATGCCGGAGCTGCGGCAGCAGACCGCCCGGTTCGACTGGCAGGGCTTTGTGATGTTCAGCGTCGGCATGGTGCTGGTGTCGGTCGGCTTGCAGGGGCTGGGGGAGCACAGCATCTCCACCGGTTGGGCGCTGTTTGCTCTGATCTTCGGCTTGGCGGCGATGGCGAGCTACTGGCTCTATGCCGCCAATGCACCGCAGCCGCTCTTTAGCCTGAGCCTGTTCAAGACCGCCACCTTTGCCATCGGCATCTGGGGCAACCTGTTTGCCCGCCTTGGCAGCGGCGCCATGCCCTTCCTCACCCCGCTGTTTCTGCAGCTGGGGCTCGGCTTCTCCCCGAGCAAGGCGGGGATGACCATGATCCCCACCGTGATTGGCGCCATGCTGACCAAGACGCTGGTGAACAAGCTGATTCCGACGGTGGGCTATCGCCGCATTTTGATCGGCAACACCCTGTTGCTGGGGGCGATGATCGCCAGCTTCTACTTTATCGACAACAAGCTCCCCTACGGAGTCCTGCTGGGCTGGCTGGCGATCTTCGGCGCCATCAACTCGCTGCAGTTCTCCGCCATGAACACTCTCACGCTGCAAGATCTCAGCCCGACCCTGGCCAGCAGTGGCAACGGCCTGCTCTCGGTGGTGATGCAGCTCTCCATGAGTTTGGGGGTGGCGATTGCCGCCAGCCTGCTCGGGCTCTTCTCGGCGGGTACCTCAGCGGGCACCTTAGCGGCCGAGGGCCAGTGGCTGGCCGGGTTCCACCTTACCTACCTCTGTGTCGGGTTGCTCTCCATGCTGGCGGCGCTGATCTTCGCCCAGCTGGCGCGCGATGGGGCTACGCCGTCGGGGCGGGCAGATAGCTGACCTCGCAGGGGAGCTGCGCCAACACTTCAGCCAGATGCTCGGTCGCCAGCAGAAAGGTCTGCTCTGGGTGGCCCGGAGTCCAGGTGAAGGCGGTGTGGTTGAGCAGTTGCGGATCCACCAGTAGCGGAATATCGGCGCGGGGCAGGAAGGGGCAGACCGCCCCCGGCAGGCAGCCGATCTCCGCCTGCATCTCTTCGGCGGTGCAGATGGAGGGCTTGGCGCCGAGCGCAGCCTTGACCGCCTTGTTGTCGAGCCGTCCGTCCCTGTGGGTCAGCAGCAGGGCGAAGCGGCCATCCTTGAACTTGAGAAACAGGGTCTTGCTGAACTCCGCCTGCCAGCCGAGGCGGGCCTTGACCTTTTCATCGGTGGCGTAGTCGAGGATGGGTTCATGCTCATAGCGCTGGTGGGGCAGTTCTGCCAGCAGTTGGCAGTTGAAATGGTGAATAGTATCGAGTGGCATGGGGTTCTCCTGTAGTGGGCGCTATCCTGCCAGCCTCGCAGGGTCAGGCCCAATGACACTTTCTTATCCGTGATAAGCAACCCTGTCCATGCAAACAACAAGGGCGCTGTGAGGCGCCCTTGCGGATCAGTGATGCTGCAATTCGCACGCTTTCCAGTGAAAGGGAATGGGGCACAGCTGCTGGGAGGCCTTGTCATAGGCTTGCCACAGTTCGCCCATGGTGCGGCCATCGACGGGGTGGCGCAGTTTGGGGGCCAGCTCGGCCAGCGGCCAGAGCACGAAGGCGTTGGTGAGCACTTCACCGCGCGGCAGCACCAGCGGGGTGTCGCAGATCAGATCGCCATAGAGCAGCAGGTCGAGATCCAGGGTGCGCGGGGCGAACTTCTTGGCATCCGGCTCGCGGCCGTGGGCGAACTCCATGGCCCGCAGTCGCTGGCAGACGGTGGCCAGCGGCAGGTCGGTCTCGGCAGCCGCTACCAGGTTGTAGAAGGGGCGGCCGTTGAAGCCGACCGCCTCGCTCTCGAATACCCGGGAGACCCGCAGCTCGCCAAATTCGGCGTGCAGGGCATCGAGCCCAGCGCGAATATGGCGATCCCGCTCGATGTTGGAGCCCAGGCTGATATAGATGGTGGTCATCAGTTGCTGCTCGCGGCCGGCGTGCGATGACGCAGGATCTCGACGCCGACCCCGGCGGCATTGGGCACTGCGCCCGGCTTGGTGAGAGTCACCTTGACCCACTGCACCCGCTCGTCGATCAGAACCAGCATGGCGACCTGCTCGGCCATGGTCTCGACCAGCTCGACCACCTTGCCGCTGACATGCTCGCAAATCTTGTTGGAGAGGTCGGCATAATCCAGTGCCAGATTGATGTCGTCGGTTGCTGCCGCGGGGCGGTTGTCGAACCCCATCTCGAGGTCAAAACGGAGCTTTTGGCGAATGCCCTTCTCCCACTCATATACACCTATGGTGGTCAAAACTTCGAGTCCGCGAATAAACACCTTGTCCATGACTGTACTTCTTCTTTACTCTTGATGGGCTGTGATGACAGCGCAGGGATGCTGGCCGGGCAACAGGCTTGCCGAGGCGCTCTGGGTGGGCATGGGCCCATGCCAGCGTATGTGGCCCGCATCATACCCCATTCATATCGTGGTAAAAACGACCAAGATGACGGCCCTGACGATTTTGATGATTATTCTGGCCTACCTGGGTGGTTCACTATCCAGTGCTGTGCTGGTCTCCCGCTGCACCGGTCTGCCCGACCCGCGGGATCATGGCTCCCACAATCCGGGGGCAACCAATGTGCTGCGCCTCGGTGGCCGGATGGCGGCGCTGGTGGTGTTGTTGCTCGATGTGCTCAAGGGTACTGTGCCCGTCTATCTCGCCTGGTATCTGCAGATCAAACCCGTCTACCTCGGCTTTATCGGGGTCGCCGCCTGTCTCGGCCATATGTACCCCATCTTCTTTCATTTTCGTGGTGGCAAAGGGGTTGCCACGGCACTGGGCACCATGATGCCCATCGGTTTCACCATGGGGGGCGCCGTGATTGGCACCTGGCTGCTGGTGCTGCTGGTGAGCGGCTACTCCTCGCTGGCCTCCATCATTACCGTGCTGCTGACGCCGCTCTTTACCTACCTGCTCAAACCCGAATATACCCTGCCAGTCTCCCTGCTCTCCTGCCTCATTCTGATCCGCCATCACGAGAACATCTCCCGCCTGCTCAAGGGGGAGGAACCCAGAGTCTGGGGGCGAAAAGGAGTAAAGCAGAAAGAGGAGTCGTAGCGACTCTGCAGGCAACCCCTTGGGGGAGTGCAGCGTTAATCATGACCCGCCGTGATGGTCAGCTATGGGCCAGTTCGGCCAGTACGCAGGCGACTGCTAGCAAGTCGGCACTCCCGCCAGGGCTCAGGTGCTTGGCGATCAGCGCTCTGTCCATCTCTTGCAGTCTGGTCAAGTCCCAGCCATTGTTCAGCAGGTTTTGCGCGTAGCTTTGAACGTAGCGCAGGCCAGCAATACCGCCTCGGGAGACCAGGTTGCTGTCGTTATTGGTCGCCATCAGCCTTAACAAGGCATGGTGCAACTGTCGCTCCCCCTGCTCGGCATGCCAATGTGGTAGGACGAAGCGCCTTATCGTAGCAAAACCGCTTTCCACTTCACCTCGCGCTCCCGTCAGGGCAAATTGCTGAAATTGACGCTCACCTGCCGTGCTGGGGTGGGGTGTGTGGTGCAACTCTCGACTGACTAGTCCCTGACAGATTTCACTGACCGTCCGGCAGACATTGTCGCTGGTCACGAGCCTGTTTTGTCCCTGCAGACGACCAGCAGCAAAGCAGAGCAGACCCAGTGAAAAGATCCCGCCTTTATGGGTATTCACCCCGCCCGTTGCGTTGAGCATATCCTGTTCGCAGGCCATCCCTGCAGGGCGTACCAGCGCCAACTGTCTATCCGGGGCCTGCTGGGCATTTGCTCTGCCCATATCTTCAAAGATGGTCAACCAGGGGGTGATTGCAGCAATGCTGCGTAAAAACAGCGGGTAATCCATATCGGAGTGCGAGCCCGAGTTTGCTTGATCCACCAAACCCGGTTTGGGGGTCAAATCCAGCTCCTGAAGTAGTGCACGGGCCGCGATAGCCGAGACATTGATGGCGTGGCGTTTAAGGGCGAGTGAAGCAGTCATCGATTAACTCCTCGATTCGTCTGACTAGCTCTGGGAGCGGGTGGCTGCGGGAGCGGGCACAACCGTGAGCCGGTTCATCACATATCAGGCACCGACGTAGAGGCTCGCCCAGGGAGCGTCGTCCGATCTGGCCGGACTGATGGCAAATGACATCGAGATCCCACAGTCTGCCAAGGGGGTGAGTTCGCTCCAGCACGACACAGGCGGTTTTAATGTCGGTGGCGGCGTGGGCAATGGACCATAGTCCTTCCGGGCCTGTGGGTAGCCACAGAACCTGGTGCTCCAAGACTTGCCATTGCCGGGCTTGCAGGAGTTGCTGGCACTGTGTGATGGCGGTTTGCATGCATTGGCGGTAACGGGTGCTATCTTTTATGGCCCCCGGCGTGACCAGAGTGAGTGAAATGATGGGGTGCTGGTAACGTGTCAGCCACTCTTGCTGGCGTGCTGCGCGGCTCTCTTTTGCCGCCAGCAGTTGTTCCAGGTTGACCCCCGCCAGAGCGGGGGACTCTTTATCACTGATCAACTCTCTTTCACCTCTCGTACCGTATCGATAACACTCCCATCGCGATAGCGGATCACGCCGACAATCTTGTCGGTAAATTCGATCGCTTTCGGTTTACCCGTCAGCGAGATGGCTTTCTCATAAAGTGCCTCGATATCGACCAGTTTCAGCCCCGCAGCGGCCAGTCGCGCACGAATTTCCGGACGTGCCGGATTCACCGCGATCCCGTGATCGGTGACCAGCACATCGATGCTTTCGCCCGGTGTCAGTCGAGTGGTGACCTGCTTCACTACGGTCGGGATGCGGCTGCGCAGCAAGGGCGCGACCACAATGGTGAGATTGGCGGCCGCGGCGACATCGCAGTGACCGCCGGATGCACCACGCATCACCCCGTCCGAGCCGGTGATCACGTTGACGTTAAAATCGACGTCAATCTCCAGTGCGCTCAGAATGACGATGTCCAGTTGGTCGCAGCAGGTCGCCTTGCTACCCGGGTTGGCATAGACGTTGGTGGAGATCTCAATGTGATTGGGGTTGCGAGCCAGAGATGCTGCTGCTTGGCCATCAAAGCATTGGGTATCAAGCAGCTTTTCAATCAACCCTTTTTCATGAAGATCGACCAGACTGCCGGTGATACCGCCCAGGGCAAAACGGGCTTTGACGCCATTGCGCTCCATTTTTTCTGCCATGAAGCGGGTACAGGCTGTTGATGCCGCGCCGGAGCCGGTCTGCATCGAGAAGCCATTCTTGAAGTAACCCGAGTGTTCAATCACATCGGCGGCAAAGCGGGCAATCAGTAGTTCGCGCGGGTTGCTGGTGACGCGGGCTGCGCCCACGCTGATTTTTGCCGGATCCCCAACGCTCTCCACTTTGACGATGTAATCGACCTGATCCTGAGCCAGGCTGGCAGGCATATTGGGGAAGGGCACCAGCTCTTCGGTCATCAGCACCACATGACGGGCGAAGTGGGCATCGACCATCGCATAGCCGAGCGAACCACAGCAGGATTTGCCGTGGGTGCCATTGGCATTGCCAAACTCGTCGCTGCAGGGGACGCCAAGAAACGCTACGTCGATCTTCAGTTCGCCATCTTGCAGCAGTTTGACCCGTCCGCCATGGGAGTGGATCTGGACCGGTTCATCCATCAGACCATGGGAGATGGCGTCGGCCAGCTTGCCGCGCATGCCGGAGGTGTAAATCCGGGTGATCACCCCGTTTTTGATGTGCTCAATCAGCGCATCATTACAGGTCATCAGGGAGCTGGAGGCCAGGGTCAGATTTTTGAAGCCCAGTTTGGCCAGCGTGGCTACGACCTGATTGATCACCTTGTCCCCTTCGCGAAAAGCGTGGTGGAACGAGATGGTCATGCCATCTTGCAGGCCGCAACGTGCAACCGCCTGCTCTAGGGATTCACACAGTTTGCGATTGTGCTTGGCAGCCTGATCTCCCAGCCAGGGGGTTGCGTTGTAGGCTCCGGCGAACGGGATCAGTGCCCGCAGGTGCGGAAAGTTGAGATGGAGTCGTTCAGTCTGTTTCATGGTTGAATCCTTAACGGTGCACGCCGGAGGCCGCGGCGCGCTCCAGCACTACTTGGGCGTGATTGATAATGGGGGCATCCACCATTTTCCCGTTGAGGGAGACCACCCCCAATCCGTTGCGCTCACCCTCTTTGGCGGCCTCAATGATCCGCTGCGCGTGTTCGACTTCCTGTTGCGTCGGGGCATAAGCGTTATGCAATAGGTCGATTTGGCGCGGGTTGATCAAGGATTTGCCGTTAAAGCCCATGCGGCGGATCAGCTCGACTTCCCGTAAAAAGCCGGCCTCGTCATTCACATCCGACCATACGACGTCAAAGGCATCGATACCTGCGGCACGCGCTGCATGCAACACGGCGCAGCGGGCGTAAAACAGTTCGGTGCCATCTCCCCGCTCAGTTTGCATGTCCATGACATAGTCAAAGGCCGCGAGGGCGATCCCGATCAGGCGCGGTGAGCTGCGGGCGATGGCGACCGCATTGATCACGCCAACCGCGGATTCGATGGCGGCCATCACTTTGGTCGAGCCAACCTCCCGGCAACATTCCAGCTCAATTCGTTCCAGATGGCCTTCCAGCTCATAGATATCATCGGGGGTATCGGTTTTCGGCAGGCGGATCACGTCCACACCACCCCGGACTGCCGCTTCCAGATCGAGTAGGCCAAAGGGGGTATTCAGTGGATTGATACGCACTACGGTTTCGATATCCCGATACATGGGGTGCTGCAAGGCGTGGAAGACCAGCAATCGGGCCGAGTCTTTCTCCCGCAGTGCGACGGCATCCTCCAGATCAAACATGATGGAGTCGGGATTGTAGATAAAGGCGGTCGAGAGCATGGCGGCATTGGCCCCCGGCAGGAACAGCATGCTGCGGCGAAGTTTTTTCATTGCAGTTTCTCCCAAGCAATCTGCTGCACATCGGTGGCACGCAATATTGCGCTTTGCAGGCGGGCACGAATGACGCAGTCCAGCGCCCCTTTATCCTCGATGATGATCAATCCCCGGGTGATGCCCATGGCATCGAGTGTGTTCTCCACGACCTGGCGGATCTGTTCGCCAAACTGTTTCATCACTTCGCTGTAGATTTCGATCTCCAACCCTTGGTCAGAGGGGGCAATCTTTACCATCAGGTCGCTGGACTCCTGAGTTCCTGCCAGCGCCTCTCTTACTATGTTCATGGTGAATTCCTTAACTGCTATGCGACTTCCGCGCTGTAATGGGTTTCGAGATAGGCAAGGGTGCTCTCGGGGACGATCGTTCTGATCCGGGAAAATAGCTGCTGCTGAAGTAAGCGACGGACTTCTGACGCTGAAATCGCTTTGTCGGCATCCTTGATACGCGGTATTTCCACTACATCAATCGTGCCAGCCAGCAGGTCATGCAGCGTCTGATTGTATTGCCGGGAAATCTGGCAAAACGGTTCCGTGCCGATGAAGCGATGGGTAATGCCCAGCGCGGGGGCGATATGGTCGCGAAAGGTAATCACGTCTATTTCGCTCCAGGCTTGCAGCACCTTGCCGCTTTCTTTCAGGAAGTAGGTCGGAAATGTGGCGCGGGAGATAATGTATTTTGAACCTTCATGCACGGTCACATTCGCTAGGTTCGCCACACCGGCACGCACCATTTGCAGCCGGGCGTGGAACGGGAAAAAGGAGGCATCTTCCCGTACGACAAACAGATGAACCCAGTCGCACTGTTTGGCCGCTTGGGTGATCAGGTGATAATGACCAAGGGTGAACGGATTGGCATTCATCACAATCGCCCCGACCTCTTTGCCTTCATGCCGGTAAGGGAGGAGCGAACGACAGTAACGGTCAACGCCACCGGGGGTGTTTTCCATCAGAATGGCATCATCGCCACTTTGGGCAATGGGCCAGAATCCACACTGTTCAAAACGCTCCCGGTTGGCTGGTTTGGTACAGAGGAACAGGTGAAAATGGCCCTGTTCCAGGGCCAGATGTTCTACTTCTGCCAGCAGCCGGGTGCTCAGGTTGGCACCGCGCAACTGTTTGTCGACCGCCACGCATTTAATGACGTTGTGTGCCAGACCGGCACATCCCACCAATTTGAAGCCTGACCAGGCCTCGACAAAGAGGGTGATGTCGGTATCCAGCCCCAGGCCATTGTCCGCGAGCAGGCCACGAAGCCGCTCAAGGCGCTCCGGCTGTTTGGCAACGTCGGTCAATCTGAAGTCAATTGTGGGTAGTGACTGCATAGTCTTGTCCGGGTTCTCTTAGGCCGCACTTTGCACATCTGTGGGTGATTCGACGATCACATTGCTCAGGCGGCCAACATGTTCAATTTCGACCTCGATGCGATCTCCGGCTTTCATGAACAGTGGCGGGTTGCGTTTTTTGCCAACACCACCGGGTGAGCCGGTGATGATGACATCCCCCGGGCTGAGGCGAGTGAAGGTACTGATGTACTCGATCAGGTCAGCAATTTTGTGGATCATGCTGCTGGTGTTGTCCTCTTGCACCATGATCCCGTTTAGCCAAGTGCGAATGGCCAGTTGATGCGGGTCGGGGATCTCGTCAGCGGTGGTCAGCCACGGGCCGAAGGCACCGGTTTGCCGCCAGTTTTTACCAGCGGTAAACCAGGTGTGCTGCCAGTCCCGGGCCGAACCATCCATATAGCAGCTATACCCGGCGACATGGCTGAGAGCATCCTGTTTGGCGATATGCTCGCCGCCTTTGCCGATAATGACCGCCAGCTCGCCTTCATAATCGAATTCGCTGGAGTGATATGGCTTGATGACGGGGTTGTTGTGGCCAGTCTGGGAATCAGCAAATCGGACAAAAAGCGTGGGTGCCGGATTATGTTGATCAAACTCCTGACGTTTGGCGGCATAATTCATGCCAACGCAAAGAATTTTTCCAGGCTGTTCAATGACCGGTAAAAAGGTAATTTCAGCAATATCCAGATCAACAGGATCATGTTGATAGTTTGCCGCTTCGCTGAGCGCATTGGCATCAAGCAGTGACTTCAGGTTGTTATAACGGTGGCCAAGGCGGCGTCCTAAATCGACCACGCCTTGCGCGCGGACAATGCCGTAGCTACTCATACCTTGATACATAAAACTTGCGAGTTTCATCGCGTGTTCCTTATTACTTCTATTCAATCAAATGAGGAAATTGCCCAATACCAGCAGTGCAATGGAGACATTGATTGCACCGCCAATACGGGTTGCAATCTGGGCAAAAGGCATCAAGCTCATGCGGTTGCCGGCAGTCAGAATGGCCACGTCACCCGTTCCGCCCTGGCCGCTTTGGCAGCATGAGACAATGGCGACATCAATAGGGTGCATACCGATTTTTTTACCGACGAAGAAGCCGGTCACAACCAGTGCTGATACCGTGCTAATAATCACCAGCAGGTTGGTCAGAGTGAAGGCATTCACCAGTTCTTGCCATGGGGTGATGGCGACACCAACCGCAAACAGCACGGGGTAGGTCACGGATGTTTGAAAGAATTTATAAACAACCTGAGAACCTTCCAGAATTCGCGGTGAGACACCATGGGTCAGTTTCACCAGTACGGCGATAAACAGCATGCCGACCGGTGCAGGTAGGCCAATCAGTTCATGACCAAGCATGCCGAGCATATAAAGCAGGACTGCCAGCAATACCCCTGAAGCTAAGGTTGTCACATCGGTCTTGCCAGTAAATGCGCCGGACAAATTGGCGATTTTGTCATCGCGGCTATTGCTGTTGGGTATTAACTGGCCTTCGCCGGTCAAATGTGGGTAGCGTTTGCCAAGTTGATTCAGGCAACCTGCAATAATAATTGCGGTCAAACTGCCCAGCATTACCATTGGCAGAATACGGCCAAGGGCAACCCCCTGATCCATGTGGAGGAGCGTGGCATAGCCGATAGATAGTGGAATTGCGCCTTCTCCTACCCCCCCTGCCATGATTGGCAAGATAATGAAGAAGAAGATCTGGAATGGTTCAAGACCTAATGCCAGGCCAACACCCATGCCAACGATCATGCCAACGATTTCGCCACACAGCATCGGGAAGAAGATACGCAAGAAGCCCTGGATTAGTACCTGGCGATTCATGCTCATAATGCTGCCAACAATAATGCAGCAGATATAGAGATAAAGAATGTTGGTGGATTTGTAGAATTTTATTGTTGATTCGACGACTGAGTCTGGTAGCAGACCATAATAGACCAGCGCAGACGGAATAAAGGTCGCACAAATCGCGGCTGCACCAAGTTTACCAACAATAGGGAGTCGTTTGCCAAATTCACCACAGGCAAAACCGAAAAATGCCAGTGTGGCAACCATAACAACTATATCACTGGGTAATTTGCCACCCAGACAATCAATAGCAATCAATACTCCAGCCAATATAAAAAGAGGCAGTGGAATAATGCCTACCTTCCAGGTGTCCATGATGTACCACCACCGCTCCTTGAGAGAGACCGATTTGGTATTCAGTGCTCCTGGTGCATCCAAGTTGTCTATTGCACTCATAGTCAAGCCATCCTTTCAGTTATTTGTCATCCCCAAGATATAGACATCCCTGATTGCTTTGTGTGAGTGACCGCATGATAAAGTCATGATTTTAATGGTGGCTATGGATTTTATGGTTTTTTTTATCCTGCGTGATCGATGTCATTTTTTATAGTGTGGTTTTTATGGTTTCTTTTCAATCACGGCCGATTTTATAACAGAGAGCACTAACTTTATTAATTGTCCCGTGCATTGTCGCCTTAGGGCTGCAGGTATGTTGTGGAATAGCTCACAACATTTTTATTGTGAGCCACCACATTGCATAAAAGCTGATAAGCTAAATGCTGGTTTTTATTGTTGCATAATGTTATGAAAATGTCGTTCCAAATCAGATTGTTTGTCTCGTTGGCGTTGTTTTCTCTGGTACTCTCTCTGGTATTGGGGGGCATGTATTACACAAGTTTTAGTCGCCAGTTGTATGAGCATATGGGTGAACGGGCAAAAATACAGGCAGAAGAGATTGCCTTGATTCCGACATTACGCCTTGATGTGCTGAAGAATGACACTGAAGCGATTAAATTGTTAATGGAGAAACTGGCTGCACGAAGCGATGCCAGTTTTATCGTCATCGGTGATACGCAAGGGCGTCATTTGTACCATTCGGTGTTTGATGATCGGGTGGGGACCGCTCTGATAGGCGGTGATAATGCGGAAGTATTGGCTGGAAAAAGCATCGTGACCCTGCGTCGTGGGGGCTTGGGCGTGTCCCTGCGTAGCAAGGTGCCAATTAGAGATGATGCCGGGCGCGTTGTCGGGATTGTCTCGGTGGGGTATCTGACGAGTTATCTTGATAACATCACTATCAGCAAGGTGGTTAATATATTGATGGTTGCGATCTCTTTCCTTGCTGCGCTATTTGTATTTTCATGGTATTTCACTCGAAGTATCAAAAAACAGATGTTTGCGTTGGAGCCACGAGAAATTGGCTTGCTGGTGCGGCAACAAAAAGCACTGATGGAGTCGATATTTGAAGGGGTGATCGCTATTGATAGCCAATTACATATTGAGGTTATTAACCATGCCGCACGGACATTGCTTGATTTTCCTCAATCTGCCCACTCTTTACGTGGTCAGCCGATTGGTAATGTGATAAGCCCAGTGCCATTTTTTGATGAAAATATTATGCTGGCAAATGATACGCATGATGAAATCTGTACTTTTAATAATTTAACGGTGATCGCCAGTAGAGTCAGAATTATGCTGGGAGATGATTTGCAGGGGTGGGTGATAACATTCAGAGATCGTAAAGAAATCGATTCATTGAGTGCCCAATTAAGCCAGGTGAAACGATATGTTGATAATCTTAGGATTATGCGGCATGAACAACTGAATCGGATGGCTGCCTTGTCAGGCATGCTTCATATGGGGCGCTATGATGAAGCAATTCGTTATATCCAGGCTCACTCTGAATATGCGCAGGAGTTGCTTGATTTTATCTCGTTGAATTTCAGTTCACCGACAGTATGCGGTTTGCTGCTGGGCAAGGGTTCACGCGCCACCGAGAAAGGAGTAGTGTTACAATTTGACCCTGCTTGCTCGATGACGAATGAGTTTGGCACGCTTGCGGAATCTGAACTGATATCGATTATTGGCAACCTGCTGGATAATGCCATTGAGGCAACCCAACGAGCGCCATTACCTCATGCCCCGGTAGAGATATTGATTAAACTGACACAGCGAGAATTGATTATTGAGGTGGCTGATCAAGGGATTGGAATTAATAATAACATTAGAGAGCATATTTTCCAACGAGGGGTGACAACCAAGGTTAGTAGTGACCATGGTATAGGTCTGTATTTGGTCAATAGTTATGTGACGCAGGTGGGCGGCTCCATCGAGGTAACGAATAACATCCCCCGTGGAACAATATTTTCCATCTTTATACCCGTAGCTGAAAATATTAATAATTCAGGGCTGGAAAAACATAATCATGCGATATGAACCGATAGACGTCCTTATTGTTGAAGATGAGAATGAGCTGGCACAGTTGCATTCGGAGTCGATCCAGAAGCATCCCTGTTTACGGCTGGTGGGTATCGCGTCATCACTGGCTGATGCACAGGCACAGATCGCCAGCAAGCAGCCACAGCTGATTTTGCTGGATAACTATTTACCCGATGGGAAAGGCATCACGCTCATCAATCACCCGGATCTGCTGGCCAATACCTCGGTCATTTTTATTACCGCTGCCAGCGATATGAATACGTGCAGTCAGGCGATCCGTAACGGGGCCTTTGACTACATCTTGAAGCCAGTATCATGGCGGCGCCTTGACCAGTCTCTTGAGCGTTTTGTTCAATTTACCGAGCAACAGCGGCTTTGGAAGATTGTTGACCAGAAGAGTGTCGATTCACTTTATCTGTTGCAGGCCAAAAATTATCGTCTGGATAACAGTGCCAAGGGGATCGAAGAGAGTACGCTGACCTTGGTACAAAAGCTGTTCAACGATGCAGATTGCCAATTCTTTTCAGTGGATGATGTAGTCAGTGCAACAGGCCTAAGCAAAACCACCACCCGTCGTTATCTCGAACACTGTGTCGAGAGCGGTTTTCTGCGGGTTGATATGCTGTATGGCAAGATTGGTCATCCGAGGCGGATCTATTGTCGCGTGGTGGATGGTGGTGATACTTCCCAAGCTGGCTGACTCAGTGTGGCTAGGAGGGAATAAGTCCCATAGCCGATACAGGAGTGTCAGGGCAGTCCAACCCCGTGACCACTCATAATGGGGCGGCCCTCTTTCTGCTATGAGAGGTGATGGCTAGCTGACTCACAATTGGGCTGCTAGCGGTGCTTGGTCCTGCGTCAAACACTCAGCCATGACGACAGCCAATCCAATAAGGGGGAGGCTCTCTGCTTAACTCTTGCCTGTAGCCAGCCGTTCTGACGACCTCTCTTATTGATCTCTGGCGGCCCCACACTCGGGAAAATGCCGAAAAGTGCTCATAGTTGTGCAATTTGCGCAAAAAAGAGACGAACGAGACAAAAAGTGAAATTTCCCGTTGACCATCCGCCTTAAAATCCGTTTAATAGCGCCCACGCCCAGATAGCTCAGTCGGTAGAGCAGGGGATTGAAAATCCCCGTGTCGGCGGTTCGATTCCGTCTCTGGGCACCAATTTTGGTGCCATGAAATAAAAATTTGTTCATGCACAATGGTTTAAAGTGTGCCGGCTTAGCTCAGTAGGTAGAGCAACTGACTTGTAATCAGTAGGTCACCAGTTCGATTCCGGTAGCCGGCACCATTTGCCCAGATAGCTCAGTCGGTAGAGCAGGGGATTGAAAATCCCCGTGTCGGCGGTTCGATTCCGTCTCTGGGCACCAATTACAATTCCTCCTTAGTTCAGTCGGTAGAACGGCGGACTGTTAATCCGTATGTCACTGGTTCAAGTCCAGTAGGAGGAGCCAATTCAAAAAGCCCTTGTCGCAAGACAAGGGCTTTTTTCTATTTGGCGCAGCCATTTTTTAACCATAAAAACAACTACACACGCATAGATGAACCGCAGGATAGATATGGAAAATCATGTAGTTATAGAGTCAAAGGGGCGACTTGCCGCCATTAGGAACTGGATGGAACCCGTGCTGGTACTGCTTATTCTCGGCAGCCTGTTCGGTTACCTCGGCAGCCAGATGGGCCTCTCGGCCATGGTCAACACCCTGTTCAATACCGCCCACCAGCTGCTGCTCAATACCGTGCTCTTTATCATGGGGATCACGGTGCTCTCCGGTGCCCTGAGCCAACTCTTGAGCGAGTTCGGGGTGATCCGCCTGCTGGAGGTACTGCTGGCCCCGCTGATGAAGCCGGTGTTTCGTCTGCCCGGTCGCACCGCGCTGGCGGCGCTGATGACCTTCTTCTCCGACAACCCGGCGGTGATCAGCCTCGCCAAGGACAGCCGCTTTCGCAAAGGCTTCACCCCTTGGCAGCTGGTGTCGCTCACCAACTTCGGCACCGCCTTCGGCATGGGGCTGATCGTGGTCACCTTTATGGCCACCCTGCAACTGCCGAGCGGTGAATCCACCGCCAGCGCGGCGCTGATTGGGTTGCTGGGTGCTCTGGTAGGCTCGGTGGTCTCTACCCGATTGATGCAACGGATGATCCGCCCACTGGTGGGGGAAGTGCTGAACGATGACGCTGTGTCGTCCGACGGCCGCAAGGTCGGGGTGACCAAAGAGGCGGCTCCCGGCTGGCTGCGGATCCTCAACTCTCTGCTCGATGGCGGCAAATCCGGTGTGGAGCTGGGAATGGCGGTGATCCCGGGGGTGCTCATCATCAGTACCTTCGTCATGCTGCTCACCTTCGGCCCGGGCGACAAGGGCTATACCGGCGAAGCGTTTCAAGGGGTTGCCCTGCTGCCAGTGTTGGCCGCCAAGGTAAGCTGGCTGTTTGACCTGCTGTTTGGCTTCCAGCAGCCGGAGCTGGTTGCCTTCCCGGCTACCTCCCTCGGTGCTGTCGGCGCCGCCATGTCACTGGTGCCGCCTTTTATTGCCAAAGGGTGGATCACCGGTAACGAGGTCGCGGTGTTTACCGCCATGGGGATGTGCTGGAGCGGCTTCCTGAGTACCCACACCGCCATGCTCGATGCCCTCGGCTATCGCCATCTCACCTCCCGCGCCATCGTCGCCCACACTATCGGTGGCCTGTGCGCCGGTGTGGCCGCTCACCAGCTCTACCTGCTACTGGGCTGAGTCGGGTTCAGGCACGGAAACAAAAAGAGGCTCTTCGGAGCCTCTTTGCATTTCTCCCTGCAGGCCTTGTTCACGGGCATACCAATTACTCTTGTGGCGTGATGCCCTGCACCTTCAACCAGAATCGCTCCTGACAATGGTTGTGAAACAGCTTGCTGGCTGGAGTGATGGGGATGGGACTGGCGATGACCCGATAGCTGATCCAGCACTCGGCACAAAGCTGCTGCGATGGTGCTTCGTCCTGTTCGGTTTGCTGGCGGATGACGACTCCATTGGCAAACCCGCTGGTGGTTATCTGGTGCCGGATCACAGTGCCGCTCTCATCATGCTCGCTATAGTGTTCACTCTCTTGGCGTGTGAGGGTGACGGGGCTCGCCTGTCGATGAATGGCCCTGATATAGCTGATTAGTTGATTCATTGCCGATCTTGCCGTGATGGTTGGCCTGCACTGGATGAGCTGTACAGGATGAAGAGGGCTAGCGTAACGTGCTGCCTTGGTTGCGGCAATCGCCTCGGCTGCGCCGCAAGCAAACCTGAAAGGGGGTGATAAATGGGGATCCCGCAAAACAAGGCCGAGCTGTTGCTCGCTATCGATACCAATTTCGGCAAGCTGTTCAAGGCGTTGCAGGCCGTCCCCGAGAGCCGGGTGCGGGAGCCGACCCTGGCAGGGCACAGCAAGGGAACCACCATGAGCGTCGCCAATCTGCTGGCCTACCTTATCGGCTGGAGTGAACTGCTGATCAAGTGGATCGAGCGGGATGCGGCAGGTCTGCCAGTGGATTTTCCCGAAACCGGTTTTAAGTGGAACGAGTTGGGCAGGCTGGCCCAAAAGTTCTATCGGGATTACGAGGGGCTCAGCTATCCGGCGTTGTTACAGCGGTTGGTGGCCGCCAGAGGGCGCATCATCGAACTGGTGGAGGCGCGCAGCGACCTGCAGCTGTATGGCAGCCTCTGGTATGAGAAGTGGACGCTCGGGCGGATGATCCAGTTCAATAGCGCCTCCCCCTATCTCAATGCCAACGGGCGGCTGCGCAAGTGGCTAAAAGAGTTGGCGATCAGGGTGTGAAAGGAAGGGGTCGCGGTTCGGGTGGGCGGCAAAACACTTTGCCACCACATTGCCACTACCGCCCGTGGTGGCAGCTACTGGCCGCCTGACTCCCCTTTGCGCTCGGCTATCTCCTGCGTGCTGCTTGAACAAATAGATCAGCCATTCAAGGGATTAGCCGGTGCGGTGCGTTTTATCGCCGTGCTGGCCCTGCTTATGCACATCTCTTGGCAACACCATTCAGGGTCGTTGTCGCGGAGAGATATCATGATCAGCAGCCTGCTTCCCCTTGCCTCGATCG